>JBATAV010000072.1:0-5125 GCA_049662025.1 Paracoccaceae bacterium
GGCGAGGGGCGGCCGCGCGCCTTTACCTTTACCGACCGGCTGCGCCCCGGCGCGGATGTGGCGGTGGCGGCGCTGAGGGCGGCGGGCAAGCGGGTGATGCTGCTGTCGGGCGATACCGAACCGGCGGTGGCAGCAATTGCGGCGCAGCTGGGGATTGGCGAGTGGGCCTCGGGCCAGTTGCCGACGGAAAAGGCGGCACGGGTGGCGGCCTTGATGGCGGCGGGCGCGCGGGTGCTGATGGTGGGCGACGGGCTGAACGATACCGCGGCGCTGGCGGCGGCGCATGTGTCGATCTCGCCCGCGACGGCCTTGGATGCGGCGCGGGTGGCGTCGGATATCGTGCTCTTGGGGCAGGATATGGCCCCGGTGGCCGATGCGGTGCGGATCAGCCGCCAGACCAGGCGGCGGATCGTCGAGAATTTCGTGATCTCGGGCGGCTATAACCTGATCGCGGTGCCCCTGGCGTTGATCGGCGCCGCGACACCTTTGGCGGCGGCCTTGGCGATGTCGTTGTCTTCGATTACCGTCTCGCTGAACGCGATGAGGCTGAAGTAATGGAAATTCTGGGGATATTGATCCCGGTATCGCTGTTTCTGGGTGGCCTGGGGCTGGCGTTCTTTGTCTGGGCGATGAAGACGCGACAGTTTGACGACCCCGAGGGCGATGCCAACCGCATTCTGACCAAGGATTGGGATGACAAGCCGCGGCCCGAACCGCGCGCGGACAAGCCCTAGCCCACCGTCACCGTGGCCGGGGCAAGCCCGTCGATTTCGACGGTGCAGGTATCGCCTGAAACCAGCGAGCCAACGCCTGCGGGGGTTCCGGTGAAGATCAGATCGCCGGGCGCAAGTGTCACCAGCCGCGACAGATGCGCGATGATGGCATCGACCGGCCAGATCATGTCCGATAGCCGCGCCTGCTGGCGGACGGTGCCGTTCACCTTGCAGCGGATCGTGGTGTCGTCGATCGGGCCGGGGCGAATGGCGCCAAGGATGGCCGAGGCGTCAAAACCCTTGGCCATGTCCCAGGGGCGGCGGGCGGCCTTGGCCTCGGCCTGCAGGTCGCGGCGGGTCAGGTCATTGCCGGCGGCATGGCCGAAGATCAGGCGGGCCGCTTTGCTTTCGGGGATCATTGCGCCGCCTGCGCCAAGTGCGACGACCAGTTCGGCCTCGTGGTGCAGGTCGGCGGTGGCGATCGGGAAGGCGATTGTTGCGCCGCTGTCCACCACCGCATCGGCGGGTTTGGTGAAGAAGAACGGCAATTCGCGGTCGGGGTCGTTGCCCATCTCACGCGCATGTTCGGCGTAGTTGCGCCCGACGCAGAAGATGCGGCGGACCGCGAAGCGGGCAGATGTGGCTTCGACCGCGACCGAGGCCTGCGGCGGCGGCGGCAGGACGAAGCCGGTCACGGCCCCAGCGTTTCGCAGGAGACGCCGCGGGCGTGCAGGCGGCGGCAGGCCAGATCGGCCTGGTCTTCGGTCAGGCCCATGAAGTTGGCATGGTAGCTGCCGCCCTTTTCGGTGATCTTGCGCAGGCCCTGATTCAGCGTGGCGCTTTCGACCAGCGCGGTTTTCAGAAGCTGCCGCTCGGCCTCGCTGCGCGAGGTGAAGTCACCGACGTTCACCCCCCAGTGCCGCCCGCCCGAGGTGGATTTGGCCACCACGACCAGTTCTTCCACCGGCGGTTCGGCGGCGGCCACGGCCAGTTCCGGCGCGACGGTTTCAAAGATCGGCGCCTTGCGGGCCGGGGCCGCATCGGGGGCGGTTTCGGGCATCGGCGCCATCAGGGCGGCGGCCACGCTTTCCACATCCGTCACGTCAGCGGTAGCTGGGGCGGTAGCGGGGGCGTCCTCGGCGAGGGCGGCATCGGCAAGAAGGCTGTCTTCGGCAACAGAGACGGCCGCTTCGGCGATCTGCACCGCTTCGACGGCGGGTTCGGCAAGGGTTTCCGCTGGGGTATCGGCTGGGGTATCGGCTGCGACCCCGGTTGCGGTTTCGGCCTCGGCAAGCAGCACCTCTTGCGGCGCTTTCTCAGCGGTGTCGGCGGTTTCAGGCCGCGGCATCGGGCGGACGGCGGCCAGTGCCGGGTCTTCGGGCGGCGGCGTTTGGGCTGGAGCGGCGCCATCGGCCATCGCAAGGGCCTGTGCATCAAGCGTGCCATCTGCGGGAGCGAGCGCGGGCGCAGGGGCGGGCTCTGCCGTGACATCGGTCAGCGCAAGGGCCTGCGCCTCAAGCGTGCCTTCGGGGGGCGGAGCCGCGGCGGCCAGATCTTCGGGGCGGGCCTCGGGTGGGGTGACGGACGCCAGGTCGGTTTCGGCCATGCCTTCGACGACATCGCCGACAATGGACTGTGCCACATCTTCGGCCAGCGGATCGGTGGCATCGGCCAGCTTTTCGACCTGCGCCTCTAGCGTGCCGTCCGGAGCGGGGGCGGCAAGCGCCTCGCCCAGGGCATCATCGACGCTGGAGGCAATGGCGACGGCCACCTCGTCGGGCACCTGTTGCACCACCGGGCGCGACTTGGGCCGCAACGAGCGGATGACCTCGCCGGATACCCGGATGGTCTTGGCAGCGCCGCCTTCGACGTCGGGCGTATCGACGGGGGCCGCTTCGGCCACCAGAGCCGCTTCCGGCAGGGGCGCGGCCTCGGGCGCCTTTTCGCGCACGTTGTTGCGCGCGGCGCCAAAGCCAAGGTCCATCAGTTCGGCCATCTTGGCGTTGCGGGCAGCGGTGGAGGTGCCGCCGAAAACGGTGGCGATGATGCGCTTGTTGCCGCGCTGGGCGCTGGCCGTCAGGTTGAAGCCAGCGGCGACGGTATAGCCGGTCTTGATGCCGTCGGCGCCTTCATAGCTGTCCAGAAAGCGCGAGTTGGTGTTGTGGACGGTGGCCATGCCCGCATCGGCGGTGCGGCGCGAGAAGATGTTGTAGAACTGGGGGAAGTCATAGAACAGGTGGCGGCCCAGAATGGTCATGTCGCGGGCGGTCGACAGATGGCCTTCGGCGGTCAGGCCGTTGGGGTTCTTGAAAGTGGAGTTTTTCATCCCTAGCGCGCGGGCGGTCTTGGTCATCCGCTTGGCAAAGGCCTCTTGCGAACCGCCGCCGACGAATTCGCCCAGGGCCATCGCGGCATCATTGGCCGATTTCACCGCTGCGGCGCGAATCAGGTAGCGCACGGCGATCTTTTGCCCGGCCTTCAGCCCCAGGCGTGACGGCGCCTGCCCGGCGGCGTTCTTCGAGATGGTGACCTTGTCATCGAGCGAGATGCGGCCGGCCTCGATTTCCTGAAAGACGATGTAGAGGGTCATCATCTTGGTCAGAGAGGCCGGATGCAGCCGGGTGTCGGCGTTCTTTTCGTAAAGCACCTCGCCCGAGCGCGCATCGATCACGATCGCCGCAAAGGGCGCCGCGGATGCGGGTGTGGAAAGGCTGACGGCCCAAAACGCCGAAAGAATGAAGATACTGCGGAGAATCCGCCCGAGAAGCGATGCCACGTCGCCGGTCCCTTTGCCTGTCGTCGGGTCCCTTTGCGGAACCTCATTTCTGCCAAGGGGAAGGCTAGCACAGGGGATGCGGTCAGAAAATACCTGAATTCCAATGGCTTTGGGGGTTTTCCTCACCTTGTGGCGGCAATGCTGCACAAGGTGATTCGGGGGGGTAGATGTAGGGGCCGGATCCGGGGGGGGCGCTAGCTATTGGGCAAGCCGGTCAAGGGCCTGCACATGGGCGGGCAACTGGCCCAGATCGGGCAGGCTGGCATAGCGCGGGTGCTCTGCGGGCTCGTCGGCGGCTTCCAGCGCCCAGGTCAGGCCATGCGGCACATAAACGCCGAAACCGCCGGCCTGCAACGCCGGCACCACATCGGATTTCAACGAGTTGCCGACCATCAGCGCCTGTTCGGGGCCGGTACCGTGGCGGGCAAAGATGCTGGCATAGATCTGCGCCGTCTTGTCGGACACGATCTCGACCGCGTGGAACAGATCGCCCAGGCCGGATTGCGCCAGCTTGCGTTCCTGGTGCAAGAGGTCGCCCTTGGTGATCAGCACGATGCGGTGACTGAGCGCCAGACTGGCCACGGCCTCGCGCGCATGGGGCAGCAATTCGACCGGGTGGTCCAGCATGGCGCGGCCCGCGCCAAGGAGTTCGGAGATGACCGAGGCGGGCACGCGGCCCTCGGTAACCTCGATTGCGGTCTCGATCATCGACAGGGTAAAGCCTTTGACGCCAAAGCCATAGGCGCCGATGTTGCGGCGCTCGGCAGCCAGAAGGCGGTCGTGCAGGTGGTCGGGGTCGGCGTGGTCGCGCAGAAGGCTGGCGAAGCGGTCCTGGGTCAGGCGGAAATAGGCCTCGTTCTGCCAGAGCGTGTCGTCGGCATCGAACCCGATTGTGGTCAGCATGGTGGTCCTCCGGGGTGTTGATTGCACCCGTTCGGGCGCCCGCGCAATGCCGCCCTCTTTTCGTTCAGGGAAAACAAGCTATATTCGCACATATTCCGCCCGGACCCGAATCCCGCCGCAAGGAGCTGCCCGCGTGACTTTTCGCCCTGTCAGATTGTCCGGAGACGACAAGGACCGTCCGGGGCGCCAAGGCGGGCAGGACACTTCGCTGTTGGCCAAGCCCAAGCCCAAGACGCAGCGCCCGCCGTTGTACAAGGTGCTGATCCTGAATGACGATTACACGCCGATGGAATTCGTCGTGCATGTGCTGGAGCGGTTTTTCGGGCTGAACCATGCGCAGGCCTTCGACATCATGCTGACGGTCCACAAGAAGGGGTTGGCGGTGGTGGGGGTGTTCTCGTTCGAGGTGGCGGAAACCAAGGTGGCGCAGGTGATGGACTTCGCCCGCCGCCACCAGCACCCGCTGCAATGCACGATGGAAAAGGAGTAGGGGCCGCGTCGCCCTGCCCATGCGATCTGCCCGACTTGAGATGGCGCTGGAAAGCGGCGCCCTTGCCCTGCCGCCCGAAGGGGGCATCGTGGTGCTGCGGCCGCGTCTGGGCGATGACCTGACGGCCCTGCCGCAGGACCGGGTGGTGGTGCGCACCGGGTTTCGCCCCGATCACGCGTATTTCGCGGCGCGTGGCTTTGCGATGGGCGGCGATGCGCCGTTTGCCGCCGCAGTGGTCTGCGT
>JBATAV010000073.1:0-2322 GCA_049662025.1 Paracoccaceae bacterium
GTTCATCACCCTGGCTGCGGCGCTGATCTTGCATGAACGCATCAGCGCGCCGGCTGCCACCGCGGTTCTGGCGGGCTTTGTCGGTGTGCTGCTGATCGTGCGGCCGGGGGCCGACAGTCTGGGCTGGGCCGCTGCCCTGCCCATTGCGGGGGCGGCGGGCTATGCCCTGGCGATGGTGCTTGCCCGCCCGCTGGGCCGGACCGAGACCGCCGCCGCCATGGCCTTCTGGGGCAACATCTGCTTTCTGGTCTGCGCGCTGGCGCTGGCCGCCATCTATGGCACCGGCGCTTATGAGGGCACCTCGGACCCCGCCCTGGCCTTTCTGACCCGCGGCTGGGTCACGCCGCCCTGGCGGGATGTGGCGCTGATGGCGTCTTGCGGGGTCATCGCCGCCTTCGGGCTGACGCTGCTGACCCATGCCTACCGCATCGCGCCATCCTCCAGCATCGCGCCCTTCGAATACAGTTTCATGTTCTGGGGCGTGCTCTGGGGCTGGCTGTTCTGGGACGAGATGCCGGATCAGACCGGCTGGCTGGGCATCGCCATCATCATCGCCGCCGGGCTTTACGTCATCCGCACCGAGGGCCGCCAGGCCGGCACCCAAGGGTCGGCCCCCGCCCTGGTCGCCGCCGAGGCCGAGCGCGAGGATGCCCACCCGCCGACGCCGCAAATGGAAAAGGCCGCACCCGAAGGCGCGGCCTGATCTTTCCTCCCTGACGGGAAGATTACAGCTCGTCCAGCGCCTCGACAGCCTTTTGCAGCTTGTCTTTCGAGACTTCCTTTTCGGTCACCTTGGCCTGGGCCACGATGTGGTCGATCACCTTGTCTTCAAAGATCGGCGCGCGCAGCTGCTGCTGCACCTGCTGGTTCTTCTGCACGAATTCGAAATACTGCCGTTCCTGCCCCGGATACTGGCGGGCGGCGGCCAGCACGGCCTGGGTCATCTCCGCATCAGACACGGTGACTTCGGCGGTCTTGCCAACCTCGGCCAGCAGAAGGCCCAGACGGACCCGACGCTCGGCCAGGGTCTTGTGTTCCTCGGTCGCCTCGACAGTGCCGTGGTTGTGGCCATGCTCTTCGGGATGCTCTTCGTGCCACAGCTGATGGGCGATCTGACTGGCTTCGGCCTCGACCAGCTTTCCGGGCAGGTCGAACTTGACCATCTTGTCCAGCTGATCCAGCAGCGAGCGCTTCATCACCGCGCGCGACGCACCGGTATACTCCGCCTCCAGCCGCTCGGTCACTTGCGCCTTCAGGCCTGCAATATCCTCGGCGCCGTATTTCTTGGCCATCTCGTCGTCGATCTCGGCCGGTTTCGGTTCCTTCAGCGCCTTGACGGTGCAGGCAAAGACCGCAGCCTTGCCAGCCAGATGCTTGGCGCCGTATTCCGCCGGGAACGACACGTTCACCGACAGATCGTCACCGACCTTGGCGCCGACCAGCTGTTCTTCAAAGCCCGGAATGAACGAGCCCGAGCCCAGAACCAGCGGATAGTCGTCCGACGTGCCGCCTTCAAAGAAATCGCCATCGACCGAGCCCTTGAAGTCGATCGTGATCTGGTCGCCGTCCTTGGCCTTGGCGCCCTTCTTGCGGTCGTCATAGGCCTTGACGCCATCGGCCAGGTTCTTCAGCGCCTCGGCCACGGCGGCGTCGTCGGCCTTCACGATCAGCTTGTCGAGCTTGATCTTGGCAGCATCAAAGGCCGGAATCGGCGGCAGGTTTTCGTAAGACATCTCGACCACGACGTCGGTGCCTTCCTTCCACGCCTCGCCGCCCACCATCTTGACGTCGGGCTGCAGGGCGGGGCGGTCGCCGGTCTTGTCGAAGTGGTCCTTCATCGCGCCGTCGATGGCATCCTGCATCGCGTCGCCCAGAATTCGCGGGCCGAACTGCTTTTTCAGGATCGCCAGCGGCACCTTGCCCTTGCGAAAGCCCTTGATTTCCACCTCGGGCTGGGCCTCCAGCAGCTTTTCCTGGACCTTGACGTCCAGTTCGGCCGCCGACACCGTGATGGTGTAGCCGCGCTTGAGGCCTTCGTTCAGGGTCTCGGTGACCTGCATTCGTATCGTCCTTCTTTTCCTACCTGGTGCGGGTGAAGGGACTTGAACCCCCACGCCTTGCGGCGCTGGAACCTAAATCCAGTGCGTCTGCCAATTCCGCCACACCCGCCTGTGCCTGCCCGTCACGAAATGAGCAACCTGCCCCTTGCCAGGGGTCGGTCCCCGAACGTCCCGGAAATTCCGCGCCGTTCTAACAAAGGCGAAAGGCGGATGCGAGAGGAAAAGTTCGCCATATTTTCGCCGCAACCTTGGGGTGTATTTT
>JBATAV010000074.1:0-2077 GCA_049662025.1 Paracoccaceae bacterium
CCAGAATTGCAAGCCGCGCTCCACCTTGCCAAAGTCACCGGCGCGACACTGGTGATCGCCAAGCTGGACCGGCTCAGCCGCAACGCCGCCTTCCTCCTGACCCTGCGTGACAGTGGCGTTCGGTTCCAGGCAGTCGACATGCCGGAGGCCAACGATCTGACCGTGGGGATCATGGCGCTGGTGGCCGAGGCAGAGCGTGAGGCGATCTCACGGCGTACTAAAGAAGCGCTGGCGGTGGCCAAGGCGCGGGGGGTGCAGTTGGGCAATCCTAACGGCGCCGCGGCGCTGCGGCGGGCTGGAAAAGGCGGTGTGGCGTTGCGGACGGCGGTCACTGCCAACGCCGACCGGCACGCGCAGGACCTCGCGCCGGTGATCGAGGATCTCCACCGGCAGGGGATCACCTCGCTTCGCGGTATTGCCACCGCATTGAGCCAGCGTGGCATGCTCACCCGGCGGGGCGGGCGGTGGCACGTGTCGAATGTGACGAACCTGTTAGGGCGGGTGCGACGGGTGCCGAAGTTGAAGAGAGTCAATTGAAGATCCTCGCCCAGCGCGGGTTAGCGCTTCGGCGCCTGACGCTTGCCAACCTCGGCGAAAAGTTGGACATCTGGTCGATTGATTGAATGAGGTTCAGCCTCACGACATGTCTTGCCGCGTGATCGGACGTGCGGCTTGTGTCGTTTGACCGACGAGGACCGCTCGAGTGCCCAACTTTCTAGCCTTTACGACTGAAGCCCTGAACCGCATCGTGGGTTCCCATCCGGAGCATATTGCCGAAGTGCGCGCTATCATCAGCGCGCGCGCGGAGCGCTTTTGCAGGCGTTGTTGCAGAACTCACCGCACACACGGATTCACACGGTGAATCCAGTGGGTTAAGGGCTTCGCTATGATGAAGCCCGAACCTGCCCGGTACCGCACGACGAACTGGAAGTCCTACAATGCCGCTCTGAAGAAGCGCGGCTCGCTGCTGATCTGGCTGGACAAGGAGATGGTCTGGCTCGCGCCCAAGGATGGTCGTCCCGGTCGCCCTGCGGTATTCTCAGACGCGGCGATCCAGACTTGCCTGATGATCAAGGTTTTGTTCGGCCTGCCGCTCCGGCAAACGACCGGGATGGTTGCCAGCATTCTGCACTTGGCGGGGCTCGACTGGCCGGTGCCCGACTTCTCCACCTTGAGCCGGCGTCAGAAGACCATCACCGTTCAGATCCCAAGCCGCCGCGCGCCGGGGCCGCTGAACCTCTTGGTGGACAGCACCGGTATCAAGTTTCTGGGGGATGGAGAATGGCTGGCCAGGAAGCACGGCACGCACCGCCGTCGTCAATATAGAAAGGTCCATTTGGCGATGGATACGGCTACCGGCGATATTCGGGCGGTAGAGTTCACACCGGGCAACGAGGGCGACAGCCCAGTTCTGCCCGACCTTCTGAGCCAGATATCACCGGAGGAGCAGATCGGAACTGTGACCGGGGATGGCGCCTTCGACACTCGCCGTTGCCATACCGCAATCCTCGAACGAGGTGGAACTGCCGTCATACCCATCCGCAAGAACGGCCGCCTGTGGAACGAGGACTGTCCCGCCGCCCACGCTCGGAACGAAACCCTCCGGGCGACCAGGCGCTTCGGTCGAGCGAACTGGAAACGATGGTCCGGCTATCATGTTCGAAGTCGGATCGAGGCGAAAATGAAGTGCCTCAAATCCTTCGGCGAGAGGATTGCATCACGGGACCCCGACCGTCAAACCGCCGAAATCCACGTCCGCATTGCACTCATGAACCGCTTCTCCGCACTCGGCACCGCCGAGATCGTCCGCGTGGCCTGACGTCACTGGGGAAAGGGGAAATCACCACCAACGCAGGAGTTGCGCAACAACGCCGATCACTACCTTCATGAACGCCTCCATCGCCACTCTGTCTCTTTGTAAGTGATTCAGTTTACCCTGCCAGCTCCCACGCATAATGCACATATTAAGTTACTGAAAAATATATGAAATATCTTCTCCAATACGCCGATATTCGCACATGAACTCCCCCCGGGATCGCTGTCCCGGGGGGGTGAAACGGACGAGGCTCGTCAGTAC
>JBATAV010000075.1:0-7889 GCA_049662025.1 Paracoccaceae bacterium
CCGCCAGGCGCGGCGTTCAGCCCGTCGCCTTCGCCCGCGCGTTCAGCATATCCTGCGTGATCAGCACGATGCCAGACTCGGTGCGGCGAAACCACTTCGCATCCGCAACCGGATCCTGACCCACCACCAGCGCCTCGGGGATCACCACGCCGCTGTCAATCACGCAATTCTTCAACTCTGCCTTGCGGTTCACCGTCACCCGCGGCAGCGCCACCACATATTCGAGGCTGCTGAAGGAATGCGTCCGGCACCCGGTGAACAACAGGGAATTGCGTACCTCCGACCCCGAGACGATGCAATCGCCCGAGATCAGCGAGGACAGCGCCGAGCCGCGCCGACCCTCCTCGTTATGGATGAACTTGGCAGGCGGCACGATTTCCGAATAAGTCCAGATCGGCCAGCTGTGATCGTAGATATCCAGCTTCGGCACGAAATCGGTCAGGTCGATATTGGCCTGCCAGAAGGCGTCGATGGTGCCCACATCGCGCCAATAGGGCTCTTCCTCCAGCCCCGAGGTCACGCAGCTGTCGGCAAACCGATGCGCCATCGCCTTGCCGCCCTTCACGATCGCCGGAATCAGGTCATTGCCGAAATCGTGGCTGGAGCTTTCGTCCACCATGTCGCGCAGCAACAGATCGCGCAGAAAGGCCCAGTCGAAGACATAGATCCCCATGCTGGCCAGCGCATTCTCGGGGTCACCCGGAATCGACGGCGGATCCTTCGGCTTTTCCAGAAACGCCGTGATCCGCATCGCCTTGTCGACATGCATCACGCCAAAGGCCGTTGCCTCGGCCCTGGGCACGGTCAGACAGCCGATGGTCACATCGGCGCCAGACTCAACATGCTCTTGCAACATCACCTCGTAGTCCATCTTGTAGATGTGATCGCCCGCCAGAATGACCACATACTTGATGCGGTAGCTGTCGATGATGTCGATGTTCTGCGCCACCGCGTCCGCCGTGCCGCGATACCAGTTCACCTCGTCCATCCGCTGGCTGGCGGGCAGAATGTCCAGATATTCGTTGCGCTCGGCCCGCAGGAAGCCCCAGCCGCGCTGCATATGGCGGATCAGGCTATGCGCCTTGTATTGCGTCGCAATCGCCATCTTGCGGATGCCCGAGTTCAGCGCATTCGACAGTGCGAAGTCGATGATCCTTGTCTTGCCGCCAAAATAGACCGCCGGTTTCGCACGCCGGTCGGTCAGCTCCTTCAAGCGCGAGCCCCGGCCCCCTGCCAGCACAAACGCCATGGCCTGCACGGAAAGCCTCTGGTTCGGTCTTGCCTTCATCTTGTCCACCCCTCGGACTTTGGCCCGTCAGGCCTGTTTGAGATAGATTGCCGACAACGGCGGCAAGGTGACAACGGCGGATTGCGCCCGCCCGTGCCAGGGCGTCGGCTCTGCCTCCACACCGCCCAGATTGCCCCGGTTGCCACCACCATAAACGCCTGCGTCGGTGTTCAGAACTTCTTGCCACTGTCCCTTGGCGGGCAGACCCAGCCGATAGCTGCGTTCGACCGGTGTCATGTTCACCGCAACGACGACAATCGGGTCGCCTGCGCGCCCCTTGCGCGCCCAGACGTAAACCCCCGCCTCGGCATCATTGCTCTCAATCCACTCGAAGCCTTCCGCACGGCAATCGTTCAGATGCAGCGCCGGGGTGTCGCGGTAGACCCGGTTCAGATCGCGCACCAGTGCCTGCACGCCCTTGTGCGCCGGATCGTCCAGCTGATGCCAATCCAGGCTCTGGTTGTGGTTCCATTCCGCACCTTGGGCGAATTCCTGACCCATGAACAACAGCTTCTTGCCCGGATGCCCCCACATGAAGCCGTAATAGGCCCGAAGATTGGCAAACTGCTCGGCCGCCGCCCCCGGCATTTTCGCCAGCATGCTGCCCTTGCCATGCACCACCTCGTCATGGCTGATCGGCAGGATGTAGTTTTCCGACCAGGCGTAGTGCAGGCCGAAGGTCATCTGGTGATGGTGGAACTTGCGGTAAACAGGGTCTTTCTGGATGTAGGACAGCGTGTCGTTCATCCAGCCCATGTTCCACTTGAACCCGAACCCCAGACCACCATGGTTGACCGGCCGCGACACACCGGGAAAAGCCGTGCTTTCCTCGGCCACTGTCATCACGCCGGGCACTTCGCCATAAGCGGTGATGTTCATCGCCCGCAGCATGGCGATGGCCTCGTAATTCTCGCGCCCGCCGTCGCGGTTGGGGATCCACTCACCCTCTTTGCGGCTGTAATCGCGGTAGAGCATCGAGGCCACCGCATCCACCCGCAGCCCGTCAACGTGGTACTCCTCCAGCCAATACAAGGCGTTGGAAACCAGATAGTTCTGCACCTCGGCCCGGCCATAGTTGTAGATCAGGGTGTTCCAGTCCTGATGAAACCCCTCGCGCGGGTCGGCGTGTTCATAGAGCGCGGTGCCGTCGAACCGCGCCAGCCCATGCGCATCGCTGGGGAAATGCCCCGGCACCCAGTCGAGGATCACGCCCAGCCCCTTGGCGTGCGCGGCATCCACAAAAGCACGGAATTCCGACGGGGTGCCATGCCGGATCGTCGGGGCAAACATCCCCACCGGCTGATAACCCCAGCTGCCATCAAACGGAAACTCGCTGACCGGCAAGCATTCGATATGGGTAAACCCCATGTCGGCGGCGTAATCCACCAGTTGCTCGGCCAGTTCGGGGTAGGACAGCATCCGCCCCCCCGGTGCGCGGCGCCAAGACCCCAGATGCACTTCATAGACCGAGATCGGCGCCTCGACATTCTGCCGCGCCCCGCGCCCCGCCATCCAGTCGGCATCGTTAAACTCGCCGCCAATCCGCCGCACCACCGAGGCATTCGCCGGCGGATGTTCCGACCCGAACCCCACCGGATCGGCCTTCAGGGGCATCAACGCCCCGCCCGGCCCGCGGATTTCGTATTTGTAGGCCTCACCCTCGGCCAGCCCCGGAACGAAGGTCTCCCAGACTCCGGTGCCGCCGCGCCGCCGCATCGGATGTCGCCGCCCGTCCCAGACGTTGAACCCGCCCACCACCGAGACCCGCTCGGCATTCGGGGCCCAGACGGCGAAATGCACGCCCGCCACACCCTCATGCGTCAGGCAATGCGCGCCCAAGGCATGCCAGAGCCGCTTGTGCGTGCCCTCGCCCAGTAGATATTCGTCCATTTCGCCAAGAACCGGGCCAAAGCGGAACGGGTCGTCAAACTCCCACTCGGTGCCGCTGCCCTGGGCGCGCAACCGATAGGCCGCCTTCTTCGCTTGCGGACAGGTGAAAAGGCCGGGAAGACCGGGGTAAGGAACGGCTTCCTCAACCTTTTTCCCCGTCAGAACCCACAGCCGGTCCGCCCCCGGAACAAAGGCGGTGACCACCCAGCTGCCGCCCCGCTTTTGCGGCCCCAGCACCGAAAACGGGTCGCCATGACGGCCCTCGGCAATCGCCCGGGCGGTGCCTTCGTCCAACAAAGCGTCAGCCATGCGCCCCTCCTTTCAAAGGCCGCGCCTATAGCGCGGGCGTCACGTCCCAGACATCCGTCATGTAGCCCCGGATGGTGCGATCGGATGAGAAGAACCCCGACCGTGCGACGTTCATCGCTGCCATCCGCAACCAGCGGTTACGGTCGCCGTAGGCATCCGAGACCGCCCCTTGCGCCGCATGATAGGCGTCAAAGTCCGAGGCCACGAGGAAATAGTCGCTGTGCCACATCGCATGCACGAGGCCATGATAGCGGTCGGGCTCATCGGGGGAAAAGCGGCCCTCGACAATCATCTGCAACACGCCCTGCAGCACCGGGCTGGCCTCGATTGCCTTGCGCGAATGTTCCGGGACTTCGCGGCGCCTGGTCACCTCGTCCGCCGTCAGCCCGAACAGGAAGAAGTTCTCGGCGCCGACCTCTTGCAATATCTCGACATTCGCGCCGTCCAGGGTGCCGATGGTCGGCGCGCCGTTCATCATGAACTTCATGTTGCCGGTGCCCGAGGCTTCTTTTCCCGCAGTCGATATCTGCTCTGACAGGTCGGATGCCGGGATCAGCCGTTCCGCCATCGAGACGTTGTAGTTCGGCGGATAGATGATCTTCAACAGATCGCCAACTTCGGCGTCCACATTAACGACCGACGCCACATCATTGATCAGCCTGATAATTTCCTTGGCCACCGCATAACCGGGTGCAGCCTTGCCGCCGAATATCCGCACCCTCGGCACCGGGTTGGCCACGGCACCCGACCGCAGCGCCTGCCAATGCGCGACGCATTCCAGGATGTTCAGCAGTTGGCGCTTGTATTCGTGGATACGTTTGACCTGCGCGTCGAACAGCGCATCGGGGCTGATTGAAATCCCAAACTCCTGCCCGATCCAGTTCGCCACCTGCACCTTGTTGGCCCGCTTTGCCGCATCGAACCGCTGCCGAAAGCCCGAGTCCCCGACATGCGCCTCAAGCCCGCGCAGCCGGTCAAGATCGTCCTCCCACCCCGCGCCCACCGTCTCGGTGATCAGCCCCGCCAGCGGGCGGTTGCACATCTTCAGCCAGCGTCGCGGAGTTACCCCATTGGTTTCATTGATGATCCTGCCCGGATGCAACCGGTGCAACTCGGGGAACAGGGTCTGCCTGATCAGTTCGGAATGCAGCGCCGACACCCCGTTGACCTTGTGCGCCATCACGAAGGCCAACTCGCCCATCCGCACTTCGTGGTGCTTGACGATGCCCACATGATGCGGCCGGTCGGGGTAGCTGCGGCGGTGCCAGCTGTCGATCCGCTCGACAATCTGCATGTGGCGCGGCAGCACGTTGCCAAAGGTGAAGGTCGCCCATTTCTCCAGCGCCTCGGGCAAGAGCGTGTGGTTCGTATACCCCAGACAGGCCCGCGCGGTTTCCAGCGCCGCATCAAACGGCATCCCGTGGTCATCCGCCAAAAGGCGGATCAGTTCCGGCCCGGCAATCGCCGGATGGGTGTCGTTCATCTGGATCGCCACATGGGCGGGCAGCGCGGCAAGGTCGCTGTGATTGGCCAGATAGCGGCGCAGGATGTCTTGCAAGGCCGCCGAGGTCAGGAAAAACTCCTGCTTCAGCCGCAATTCCTTGCCCTGATAGGTGGTGTCATCGGGGTAAAGCACACGGCTAAGCGTGCGCGCCAGCGCCTCGGGTTCCGCCGCCGCAGCATAGTCGCCCCGGTTGAAGCGCTCCAGATCGAACAGCGTCGTCGGTTTCGCCGCCCAAAGTCGCAGCGTATTGGCCCATTTGCCCTGCCAGCCGACCACCGGCATGTCATGCGCCTCGGCCAGCACGGTTTCCGAGGGCACCCAATGCTCGCGGCCATCGCGCACCTCGACGGCGCCCTTGAAGCCGATGGTATAGGCGCTTTCGGGGCGCGGGAATTCCCAGGGGTTGGCTTGCGCCAGCCAATCCTCCGGCGCCTCGACCTGACGGCCGCCTTCGAACCGCTGGCGGAACAGGCCGTGTTCATAGCGGATGCCATAGCCATAGGCCGGGCAGCCCACCGTCGCCATCGACTCCATGAAACACGCCGCCAGCCGGCCCAGGCCGCCGTTGCCCAGGGCGGCATCCGGCTCGTCCGCCACCAGGCTGCGGAAATCCTGCCCGACCTCGGCCATTGCGGATTCAACCGCCTCGGTCAGGCCCAGGTTCACTGTGGCATCCTCCAGGATGCGGCCGATCAGGAACTCCATCGACAGGTAGTAGACGCGCTTGCGGTCCTCGGCCCAGGTGCGCCGGGTCGAGGTGAACCAGGGCTCCACGATCCGGTCACGAATGGCAAAGGACAGCGCCATGCGCCAGTCATAGCGGCTGGCGGTGGCTTCGTCCTTGCCCAGCGTATAGCCAAGATGCCGCTGGATATCGGCTTTCAGAAGGTTCGGGGTCAGGCTCAGATCGGTCACGCGCTCTTTCCGCTTCATCAATGGCAGCTGCATCCCAGCCTAGATCCGCCCCAGCTGCGGTCAAGCAGGCCCCGTATCGGCCAGGCAGCATGGCCGGAGAGGCCGTTCAAACCGCTTTCCTGTTACCGCAAACATCACGCAAGTCCACTAAAAAATTCCGTTGCAAAACCAATGGCGCTCGAATCCCAAAGCGCTTTGGCCGGCCGCATCGGCTCAACCCATTGGCCTCAAACGGAATCCTGCCGTCGGGGCGAATTCGTGTGGACGGCGGACTTTGTCGCAGGTCCGCAGTCCGCAGCGCGGACATGGACGAAATGACGCATCCCATTTGCACCAAAACCACCCCGGCGAACCCGCCGATCTGATCTGGATCAAATTCCGCACCGTCACGACAGGTCATCCTTTTCAAAACAGCAAGGATATTTTCCGATGCGCCTGACCATGCGAACCAACCTTGCCATGCGCACACTCATGTTCTGCGCCGTCAATCCTGACCGGATCGTGCGTCGGCAAGACGTGGCTGCGGCCTGCAACGCCTCGGAAAACCATCTGGCGCAGGTCATCCACCACCTGGCGCAGAAAAAGTTTTTGCACACCATCCGGGGCCGCGCCGGTGGGCTGATGCTTGGCCGCGCGCCCGAAACCATCACCGTGGGCGAGGTGTTTCTCGCCTTCGAGGCGCCGCTGCCCTATACCGAGTGCTTTGCGGCGGCCGACAACTCCTGCCCGCTGGTTGCCGCCTGCCGGTTGAAGTGCCTGTTGTCCGACGCGCTTGCCGCGTTTTACGCCAAGCTGGATGCCGTCAGCATCGCCGATCTGGTCAAGGGCAATGCCGATCTTCATACCATCCTGCAAGTCGCCTGACCCGGCTCAGCCGCCGGTCCGGCGCATCGCCAGCCCCGACAGGATCGGACAATCGGGCCGCCCGTCGCCGGCGCAGGCATGGACCAACTCGCCCAGGGTGGCCTGCATCGCCTGCAATTCGGCGATCTTCGCCGCGATCTGGCCCAGATGCCGTTCGGCAAGCCGCCGGACATCGGCACTGGCGCGGCCCTTGTCCTCGTACAACGCCAAAAGTGCTCGGCAATCCTCGATCGAAAAGCCAAGGCCCCGCGCCCGGCCGATGAAAGCCAGCTTGTGCAGATCGCCATCGGCAAACCGCCGGTAGCCGTTCGGGCCGCGGCCCGCCCGGATCAGCCCGATTTCCTCATAGTATCGGATGGTCTTGACCGGCAGCCCCGCCCGTGCACCCACTTCGGAAATGTTCATCCCCGCACCCCCCGCAGCCGCAAGGCATTGCTCAACACGAAGACCGATGACAGCGCCATGGCCCCCGCCCCCAGCATCGGCGAGATCTGCGGCCCGCCGAACGGTACCAGCACCCCCGCCGCAACCGGGATCAGCGCGATGTTGTAGCCAAAGGCCCAGGCCAGGTTCTGCTTGATGTTGCGCATCACCGCCCGGCTGATCTTTACCGCGCTGACCACCGCGCGCGGGTCACCCCGCATCAAGACCACATCGCCCGCCTCGATCGCCACATCGGTGCCGGTGCCCATCGCAATCCCCACCTCGGCCGCCGCCAGGGCGGGCGCATCGTTGATGCCGTCGCCGACGAAAGCTCCGCCGATCTGACGCACGATGCCCAGCTTGCCCTCGGGCAGAACGCCCGCATGAACCTTGTTGATGCCTAGGGCTGCCGCCACCGCCCCCGCTGCGGCAGCCGTATCGCCCGAGATCATTGCCGCCGTCACCCCAAGGGCGCGCAAATCGGCCACCGCCGCGGCCGCACCCGGCTTGACCTGATCGGCCACCGTGATCAGCCCCTGAACCACGCCATCCTTCGCCAGATAAAGCAGGCTTTCGCCCCGCGCCGCCGCCTCTGCGGCCTTTGCAGCTAGCGAGTCCGGCACCGAATCAAACATCCGCGCCGCGCCTACGGCAATCCGCGCGCCCCGCACGGTGGCTTCGGCGCCATAGCCGGGG
>JBATAV010000076.1:0-7369 GCA_049662025.1 Paracoccaceae bacterium
TGCGGCGCAGTCAGCCCGGCCAGTTGCCAGACCGTTTTCCCGGCCGCCTTCGCCTCCAGATCCCACAATGCGCAATCCAGCGCGTTGCGAGCAGCACCCGGCGCCATTTCGCGCTGCAGCCGGTCGCGGGTGATGCCTTCGGGCAAAGCCAGGATCGCAGCGATTGCCTCATCCACCGTCTCGCCGTAGCGCGGATAGGGCAGGCCTTCGCCCCAGCCGCGACGGCCGCCGCGCGTGACGGTGGCGGTGACCACCCGCGCCTCGGTCTTCGACCCGCGCGAGATGGTGAAGGGCGTCTTCAACGGAAAGACTTCGGCCTTGGCGGTGATCATCGGACGCTCGTTCATTGCTGCCGAAGTTTTCACCTGGCGCCTTGCCCGGCGCAAGCCTCTGCCGGATTTGCTGCATCAGCGAAAGCCATGTTGCGCTGCAGCACGCAATATTCTATCGCTGCGGAGACGAGTCGTGAAATATCCTTAGCCAGAGGTCTTGATGAGCTTTCGCATCCAGCCAGCCGCCCCCGCCCGTCCCAACCGCTGCCAATTGTTCGGCCCCGGTTCCCGGCCCGCGTTGTTTGAAAAGATGGCAGCATCGGCGGCGGATGTGATCAACCTGGATCTTGAGGATTCGGTGGCACCGGATGACAAGCCGCAGGCGCGGGCGAATATCATTCAGGCGATCAATGAGATTGATTGGGGCAAGAAAACCCTGTCGGTGCGGATCAACGGTCTGGATACGCCCTATTGGTATCGGGACGTGGTCGAAGTGCTGGAACAGGCAGGGCCACGCATCGACCAGATCATGATTCCGAAAGTCGGCTGTGCGGCGGATGTCTATGCCGTCGATGCGCTGGTGACAGCGGTCGAGCGTGCCAAGGGGCGGGCCAGGCCGATTTCGCTGGAGGTGATCATCGAGACTGCCGCTGGCATCGCCCATGTCGAGGAAATCGCTGCCAGCAGCCCGCGTTTGCAGGCGATGAGTCTGGGGGCCGCCGATTTCGCCGCCTCGATGGGGATGCAGACCACCGGCATCGGTGGCACCCAGGAAAACTACTACATGCACCGCGAAGGTGCGAAATACTGGTCCGACCCCTGGCACTGGGCGCAGGCCGCCATCGTTGCCGCCTGCCGGACGCATGGGGTCTTGCCAGTGGATGGGCCGTTCGGCGACTTCTCCGACGAGGAAGGCTTTCGCGCCCAGGCCCGCCGCTCGGCCACCCTCGGGATGGTCGGCAAATGGGCGATCCACCCCAAACAGGTGGCCATGGCGAACGAGGTGTTCACGCCCAGCGAGCAGGCGCTGCTTGAAGCACGCGAAATCCTGGCGGCGATGGAGGCCGCCAAGGCCGCAGGGCAGGGGGCCGCCGTCTACAAGGGGCGGCTGGTCGATATCGCCAGCATGCGGCAGGCCGAAGTCATCGTGCGGCAAGCCGAGATCATCGCGGGCGCCTGAGGAATCGTTGACATGCTGCCACATCTTTGCGCAACGTTGACGCAAGGGAAGCCCGTTTCCGGGCAAGCCACAAACACACCCGCGCCGCGACCCAGGGGAGAGGAGCCCCTCGCGGCAAAACGGGAGGACGTGCGCGCCCCGCAGCGAAAGCCGCGGGGCGTTGCCGTTTCAGGCCTTTCCCTTCAAGGGCAGGCAGATTTCGGTCAGCAGGTCGTCGGGCGCGGTATCCATGGGAGAGTTCAGATAGATCTCGAACACCGGGCTGTCGGCCGGCTCTTCGCCCGATTGCGGCAGCCAGAGGCCAAAAAGCTGGTCATAGGCGGCGGGCAGCCCGGCATAGGGGCCCTGATAGGTCAGCACCGCATGGCGGCCGGCGGGCAGCGTCACCTGTTCCAACGGGGCGGCCAACGGCACCTCCGGCCCGCATTCGAACCCGGCATGGCTGCGCAGATCGGCTGCGGCGGTGTCGGCCGGGCTGTCGTAATAGACGCCGACCATCTTGCCCATCTGCGGGAACAGACCGCGCGGGCCGATGGTGGCGCCCAGCTTTTCGAAGGCGCGGCCGATTTCGGGGTAGGCGCCCTTGTGCGGCACGGCGGCCAGACGGCGGGCGGGATCGGTGCGGATGGTGACGGGATACATGAGCGGTCCTTTCTGGATCAGGTGAAGCGGCACGGGGCGCAACTCCCCGCGTTTGCGAAAGGCGGTGGGTGTGGCCTGATAGGCCTCGGCAAAGGCGCGGGAAAAGCTGGCGAGGTTGGGGTAGCCCACCCGCCGCGCCACCAGCGCCAGCGAATCGGACCCCTGCACCAGCGCCACCGCTGCCCGATGCAACCGCATCCGGCGCACCGTGTTGGCCACGGTTTCCCCCGTCACCCCCAGATAGACGCGGTGAAAGTGAAACCGCGACAGCGCCGCCACATCGGCCAGCCGGTCCAGCGACAGATCGCCACCGGGGTTGTCGTGGATATGCTCCACCACCCGGTTCAGCCGCTTTTCATAATCCTGCACCATGCCCGCCATCCTTTCGCTGGTCGATCCATGCCAGAGCAGCCTGTCACAAATCTTGCCGAGTTGCACTTTGCCCCCCTCCCGGCCATATAGGAGGCGTCCGAAAGAGGGTTCGTCCATGATCTACCTTGAATTCGAAAAGCCCCTTGCCGAAATCGAAGGCAAGGCCGAGGAACTGCGCGCAATGGCGCGCACGAATGAAGGCATGGATGTCTCGAAAGAGGCCGAGGCGCTGGACCGCAAGGCGGAAACCGCGCGGCGCGATCTGTATGACAAGCTTAGCGCCTGGCAGAAATGCCTGGTCGCGCGCCACCCCGACCGCCCGCATTGCAAGGACTATATCGAGGCGCTGTTCACCGAATTCACCCCGCTTGCGGGTGACCGGGCCTTTGCCGATGACCATGCCGTGATGGGCGGGCTGGCGCGGTTCAACGACCGCCCGGTCCTGGTGATCGGCCAGGAAAAGGGCCATGACACCAAGACCCGGATCGAACGCAACTTCGGCATGGCGCGGCCCGAAGGCTATCGCAAGGCCATTCGGCTGATGGATCTGGCCGACCGCTTTCGCTTGCCGGTGATCACCCTTGTCGACACCCCCGGCGCCTATCCCGGCAAGGGTGCCGAGGAACGCGGCCAGGCCGAAGCCATCGCGCGCAGCACCGAGAAATGCCTGTCCCTGGGCGTGCCGATGGTCTCGGTCGTCATCGGCGAGGGCGGCTCGGGTGGGGCAGTGGCCTTCGCCACGGCCAACCGCATCGCCATGCTGGAACATTCGGTCTATTCGGTGATCAGCCCCGAAGGCTGCGCCTCGATCCTGTGGAAAGATGCCGAAAAGATGCGCGAAGCGGCCGAGGCCCTGCGCCTGACCGCACAAGACCTGAAAAAACTGGGCCTGATCGACCGCATCGTCAAGGAACCGGTGGGCGGCGCACAGCGCGACGCCAAGGCCACCATCGAGGCGGTGGGCGTGGCGATCGAGGCGATGCTGAAAGACCTTGTCGGCAAGAAGCCCGAGGCCATCGTCAAGGACCGCCGCGACAAATACCTGTCGATGGGCACCAAGGGGTTGGCCGCGTGATCCGTGCCGCCGTTCTGGCGGCCGCTTTTGCCTCAATTGGCGGAGCGGGGGCCGGCGCGGGCACGCTGGAAGGCCGCCTGGTCACCTTTTCCTCTCGGGTCTGGGGCGATACGGGTTTTCCAGACGACGAAGCCCATGGCAAGACCGTGATGGTCGGCGAGGGCGTCGAATTCGGGCTGGAGCCCGAGGAAATCAGCGGCGGGCTGGTGGTCGTTCCGGTGCAGGTGGAAATCAAGCCGCAGCGGGTAGAGCTGACCTATCCGCTGGGCTCGGGCAATTTCTACACCGCCCCCTTCAACGGCTATGAGCTGCGGTTCGAGACCGAATGCGCGCTGTTCGCGGGGTGGACTTTGGACCGCGATTTCACCACCATGCCGATCAAGCCCGAAGACATCTTCACCGAAAAAGGCGCGCTTTTCATCAATGTTTCGGGCATGAGCTATGGCCCCGATGCCCGGCTGGCGATTGATCTGGACGTGACCGACTGCCCGCTCAGCTGAAGAAGGCGACGGAAAGGAGGCGGTGGGTCAACGGCCTGCCCCTGACCATGTCACTTCGGCAGCTTCGGTTTCTTCGGCTTGGGCGGGGCGGTATCTTCGGCCACAGCCCGCAACACCCTTGCGCAGAGATCGGGGTCGTCCAGCACTTCGGAGCCGACGATGTAATCCTTGCTGCCGGGATATGCCGGTGCGCGGTCGGTGTCGGGCAACAGCGCCAGCGCGCCGGACGTCGGCTTGATGAACAGCGTGTCGTCGCAGACGAAGGCCACCGTCTTTCCATCAAGATACAGCGCGTATTCGCCAAACATCTTGCGGCTGCTCAGCGGCAACGCCGACAGCGTGTCCAGCATGTGCGCGATTGTAGCGGCTTGCGTTCCCATCAGCCCTTGAACCCCGCTTCCGCCATCAGCCGGACCGAGTTGGTCTCGACCACCTCTTCCATCCGCGCCATGAATTCCGGCACCGGCAGGCCTGCCGGAATCTCGGGCAGAAACTCCACCACCGCCAGCCCTGGCTTGCGAAGGATGGTGCGCTTGGGCCAGAACACGCCGACATTGGTGGCCACCGGAATGCACGCCTGTCCCAGCTGCTCATAGAGCAGGCCGGAGCCGACCTTGTAGGCCCGCTTGACTCCCGGTGCGACCCGGGTGCCCTGCGGGTAGATGATGATCTGACCGGGTGCTGCGGCCCCTCGGGTCACATCGGCCTTCATCTTGGCAATCGCGGCGCCGCGTTTGCCGCGATTCACCGGCACGCAGCCCATCCGCAGGCCATATTGGCCAACCACCGGGGCCCACATCAGCTCTCGCTTCATGATGAACTTGCCGCGCGGGACGGCGGAAAAGATCAGGATGATGTCGAAGAAGCTTTGATGCTTGGCCGCGATCAACACCTCGCCCGTGGGCGGTGTGCCCCGAATTTCCGACCGCAATCCGCACAGCACGCGGGCGGAGGCGCGCACCCACCAGCAAAAGCTGTGCGCGGCGGCAAAGGCCCCGTTGCGCGATGCCAGCGCCCAGGGGAAAAATACAATCCCGATCACCGCCAGCGCCAGATACATCTGGACAACGAAGATCAGCGACAAGACATACCGCAACGCGATCATGGCAATTCCTTCAATTTGGCCAGCGCCGCGTGGCGGGTGGCAGCAAAGGCGACCAACCCGGCCAGGGGTGGCAGAACGAACGGCAACAGCCAGCCAAAGCCGGTAAAGCCCAGCCCGGTCAGAAAGCCCCCGGCGGCATCGGCGCGCGGCAACAGCGCCACCCCGATCAACCCGGCCAGTGCCCCTGCCGCCGCGCCCGAAAACGCCCGCAGGGTAAACCGCCGCACGAAGGCGCGGGCAATGTAGCTGTCTTTCGCCCCCACCAGCCGCAGCACCCGCACCACCTGCGCATTGGCGGCCAACGAGGCATTGGCGGCCAGTGTGATCATCGCCGCCATCGTCGCCCCGATCAGCCCGATCGCCAGCCAGCCCAACAGCCGCAGCCGCCCCGCCGCCTCGGCCAAAGGCCGCCGCCAGCGGGTGTGATCGTCCAGCACCGCGCCCGGCGCCTCGGCCGTCAGGCGTTGCCGCAACCCTTCGCCGTCATAGCCCGGATCGCCCTCGACCACCTCGATCAGCCGCGGGATCGGCAGCGCCTCCAAGGGCAGATCGGGGCCGAACCACGGCTCCAACAGCTTGCGCGCCTCGGCATCGGTCAGCGCCCGCGACGAGGCAACGCCCGGCGTGGTGGCCAGAAGCGCCAGAATGGCGTCGGTCTGGATCTGCATCTGATCTGGTGGCGCCGACAGCCGGATGGTCGCCGTCCGTGCCAGCGCATCCGACCAGCGGCTGGCCAGCCTGCCCGAAGCCAGCGACAAGGCCAGCGCAAAGACGCACAGGAAGGTCATTGCGCCAGCAGTAAAGGTCGTCAACCAGGCGGTATGACCAGAGGGCGGCACCACCCGGTCGGCATGTTTGCCCGCGTCGACAAAGGCCTGAAGCGCGCCGGGCAGTTTCACAGATCCGCCCCCGCCAGCTGAATGCGCCGCTTGGAAATCCGCAGCACCCGCGCCGGGACCTGCGCCTTGGCCTGCCGGATCAGGTTCAGATCATGCGTGGCCACCAGAATGGTCTTTCCCATCCGGTTCAACTCGACCAGCAGGGTCAAGAGCCGCAGCGACATTTCCCAATCGACGTTGCCGGTGGGCTCATCGGCCAGAATGACATCCGGCCCCACGATCACCGCCCGCGCCAGCGCCGCCCGCTGCCGTTCGCCCCCCGACAGCGAGGGCGGCAGGGCGTCGGCCAGATGGCCCAGGCCCACCCAGCCCAGAAGATCGGCCAGATCGCGCAAATCGCCCGCCTTGCCCGAAACGGTCAGCGGCAGTTGCACATTGGTCGCCAGCGGCAGGTGGTCCAGGAACTGCACATCCTGATGCACCACCCCGATCCGCCGCCTTGTGCGGGCGACATCGTCGCGGGTCAGGCTGCGCACCTCGCGGTCGAAAATCGTCACATGGCCCGATGTCGGCAGCAATTCGGCATAGGCCAGCTTCAGGAAAGTGGTCTTGCCTGCCCCCGACGGCCCGGTCAGAAAGTGAAACGACCCCGGCGCCAGCCGCAGGCTGACTTCGGACAAAAGCTCGCCTCCGCCATAGTTGTAGGCCGCATTTTCAAAGGCGATCACGCACCGAACCCTTTTTTCCACCCGTTCCGGGCCGCAGAATGGACCGCAACTGTTGCGCTTTCAATCGCATGAGGGTTAACCATTATACAAGAGCAGGACACGAAGCCTTGGACATAGGGGCCATCGTTGCTACAACAACGGCAAAGACACCCGCAAGGCAAAGCGGGCGAGGGACCATGAATGCAGCTGATCTGCCCGAACTGTGATGCAAGATACGAAGTACCCGACGACGCGATCCCGGAAGGCGGGCGCGATGTCCAGTGTTCCAGTTGCGGCCACGCCTGGTTCCAGCAGCGCCCCGAGGCCGAAATAGCGGCCGAGGAAGAGGCCGCCCTGTTTGGCGATGATCTGCCGAAACCCACCGAGGCCTTTCCCGCCACCGAGGCCCTTCCCGCCACCGAGGCCCCTCCCGTCGCCGAGGCCGATACTGAATCAGCAACCCCTGATGACACCGATGCCGCCCTTGCTGCAGCCGTGGGGGCGGCAGTTGCCGGGGCCTCGGGCTCTGGCGTGGCAGCAGAAGCGGAAGCCGAAATGGCGGCCGAGGCGGAACCCGCGCCACCACCGCCCGTCGATCTGCCCGCCGATCACTCCGACGATCTGCCCCCGAAGCAGGAACTGGACGACAGCGTTCTGGTCGTCCTGCGCGAAGAGGC
>JBATAV010000077.1:0-2811 GCA_049662025.1 Paracoccaceae bacterium
CAATAGCCACGATCGCCGGTCTGCCGATGTCATGGGCAATCTCGATTGGAAAACATTCGACCATATCCTCAAGATTCCAGAACATGGTCACCAGTTCGGGTGCCGGGCGGTTGATGCCGATTCCGAACAGGGCGTCAATGACAAGATCGCAGGCCCAGCTCTTACTCCGCGAAGGCCAATTGTCGAACCGGGCCACCTCCCCTATCGCCACCCACCGCACATAATTCACCCGCGCATCGGGCGGCAGCTTTTCAGCGTCGCCATAGAGAAACACCTCCACCTCCCAGCCCCACTCCTTCAACAGCCGCGCCACGACAAAGCCGTCGCCGCCGTTGTTGCCCGGCCCGCACAGCACCACCGCGCGGTGCGCGGTCGCCTGCAATTCCGGCCATTCGGCAAAGATCGCCTCGACCACGCCGCGGCCGGCGCGCTCCATCAGTTCCAGCCCGGTCACCGCACCGCTGGCAATCGCAGCGGCCTCGATGGCCCGCATCTGCGCGGCGGTCAAAAGCTCGGTCATCGCATCCCCGTTCACAAACCGCCCGATCCGCGGGCGCATTGCCTGATTTTTAGGCAGCGGAAGCGGAATCCCGCGCCGCAAGCCTTGCCGCAAACCCTGTCACATTGCCCCCGTTCAGGGGAAGTGGTCAGAGGGGCGCAGACCACCGAGGGGAGCCGAGAGATGAAGAAGATCGAAGCGATCATCAAGCCGTTCAAGCTGGATGAAGTGAAAGAGGCGCTTCAGGAAGCCGGTATCCAGGGCCTTTCGGTCACCGAGGTCAAGGGCTTTGGCCGCCAGAAGGGCCATACCGAGCTGTATCGCGGTGCTGAATATGTCGTCGATTTCCTGCCCAAGGTGAAGATCGAGGTGGTGCTGACCGACGACATGGTCGATGCCGCCATCGAGGCCATCGTTTCGGCCGCGCGTACCGACAAGATCGGCGACGGCAAGATCTTCGTCACCCCGGTTGAACAAGCCATCCGCATCCGCACCGGCGAGTCCGGTGACGATGCGCTGTAACCCCCGGCGATAAAGCCGCCAACCCCAACCCCCAACGAAAGGCTGTCAGATGAGTGCGGTTGCAAAGGCCCTCAAACTGATCAAGGACGAGGATATCGAATATGTCGACGTCCGCTTTACCGATCCCAAAGGCAAACTTCAGCATGTCACGCTGATCGTCGATATCATCGACGAGGACTTCTTCGAGGAAGGCTTCATGTTCGACGGATCCAGCATCGCCGGCAGGAAGTCGATCGACCAGTCCGACATGAAGCTGATGCCGGATGCCACGTCGGTCTACATCGACCCGTTCTACGCCGAGAAAACCCTCTGCGTGCATTGCAACGTGGTCGAACCCGACACCGGCGAGGCCTATTCGCGCTGCCCGCGCCAGACCGCGCTGAAGGCCGAGGCCTATCTGAAATCCTCTGGCATCGGTGACACCGCCTATTTTGGACCGGAAGCCGAGTTCTTCCTGTTCGACGACGTGCGCTACCAGGTGACGCCGCAGAAAGTGTCGTTCCAGATCGACGCCGAAGCCGCCGCATGGAACACCGATGCGGCGTTCGAGGGCGGCAATCTGGCCCACCGCGCCCCCCACAAGGGCGGCTACTTCCCGGTCAACCCGATCGACGAGGCGCAGGACATCCGCGGCGAAATGCTCAGCACCATGAAGCGCATGGGCATCAAGGTCGACAAGCACCACCATGAGGTCGCCACCTGCCAGCACGAGTTGGGGATGATCTTCGGCGGCCTCGTCGAGCAGGCCGACAACATCCAGAAATACAAATACGTCATCCACAACGTCGCCGCCGCCTATGGCAAGACGGTGACCTTCATGCCCAAGCCGATGAAGGGCGACAACGGCAGCGGCATGCATGTCAACATGTCGATCTGGAAGGGCGGCAAGCCCTTGTTCGCAGGCGACAAATACGCCGATCTCAGCCAGGAGGCGCTGTATTTCATCGGCGGTATCCTCAAGCACGCCAAGGCGCTGAACGCGCTGACCAACCCCTCGACCAACAGCTACAAGCGGCTGATTCCGGGGTTCGAGGCACCGGTGCTGCGCGCGTTCTCGGCCCGCAACCGCAGTGGCTGCGTGCGCATTCCGTGGACCGAATCGCCGAAAGCCAAGCGGGTCGAGGCGCGTTTCCCCGATCCGGCGGCCAACCCCTATCTGGCCTTTGCCGCCCTGCTGATGGCGGGTCTGGACGGTATCCGCAACAAGATCGACCCCGGCCCGGCCTCGGACAAGGATCTTTACGATCTGCCGCCCGAGGAACTGGCGCAGATCCCCACCGTCTGCGGGTCCCTGCGCGAGGCGCTGGAAGAGCTGGAGCGCGACATGGACTTCCTCGTGGCGGGCGATGTCTTCACCCGTGACCAGCTGGAGTCCTACATGGCGCTGAAATGGGAAGAGGTCTATGCTTTTGAGCATACCCCCCACCCGGTCGAGTATCTGATGTACTACTCCTGCTAACCACCTGCAGGGGAAAGAAAAAGAAGGCCGCCCCCGGCATGTTCGGCGGGCGGCCTTCGGCATTTTCAGGCCGCCAATTTGCACCTGACGCCGCAGCTTTGCCTTGAATCGGCCAAGCCGGTGCCACAGTCCTGGCGCAGCTTTACCGCAAATCGACGGAGCCGCCGCCGCCCATGACAAAACCGAAAATCAGTGACTCCCGCCCCCGCATCTGGGCCGAGGGAACCCAGAATCCGCCGTTCCAGCCGCGCGCCTTTGCGCTGGCCTCGGTGATCCATGCGCGCGAAAGCCTGTCGGGGCTGCTGACCCGCTGCGCGGCTTCGGCCGGCGG
>JBATAV010000078.1:0-9616 GCA_049662025.1 Paracoccaceae bacterium
TCCTGCTGCTCGACGAAGCCACCAGCGCGCTGGACGCCGAATCCGAAACCGCCGTGCAGGCCGCGGTCGAACGCCTGTCGCAAGGCCGCACCACCCTTGTCGTCGCCCACCGCCTGGCCACGGTGAAACGCGCCGACCGCATCGTGGTCTTCGATCATGGCCAGATCGCCGCCATCGGCACCCATGACGAACTGGTGGCCGACGGCGGCCTCTACGCCCGCCTCGCCCGCCTGCAATTCACCGACGGCGCCGCCTGACGCCTGCCGGTCAAGGGGAAAAAGCCGCCACTTTCCCCCCAACCTCGGGACGTAACGTCCCGGCCCCGCAAAAGAGGTTGGCAAACGCCCCGCCAATCCCCATCCTGCCCCAGGACACCCCCGGCCAAGAGGGGCGACAAAGGGGAGAAGACCATGGGAAATTTCGCGACCCTTGCGGATGTGAAGGCGATCGAGGCCGAAAGCCCCTGGGCTGACCGCGATACCGCCCGCACGATGTACGATTTCGTCAGCCGCGCCAAGGCCGCCCATGGCGACCGCCCGGCGGTCAGCTACCAGTTGCTCTCGGCCCCCGATGCCCCCGCCCGCACCCTGACCTGGGCCGGCCTGCACGCCGAGGTCACCCGCGCCGCCAACCTTTTCCGCAGCCTTGGCGTCGGGCCAAAGGACGTCGTCGCCTACGTCCTGCCCAACTGCATGGAAACCGTGGTCGCCCTCTTGGCCGGCGCCGTCGCGGGCATCGTCAACCCGATCAACCCCTTGATGGAAGAAGAACAGATCAGCGCCATCCTGCGCGAGACCGGGGCCAAGGTCGTCGTCACCCTGCGGCCCTTCCCCAAGACCGATCTGGCGCAAAAGGTGGCCGAGGCGGTGAAATTCGCCCCCAGCGTCCGCCATGTGGTCGAGGTCGACCTGGTCACCTACCTCACCGGCCTCAAGCGGTTGATCGTGCCGTTTATCCGGCCGAAGAACCACGTCTCCCACAATGCCGACACCCGCAATTACCACGCCGAGGTCGCCCGCCAGCCCGCCGACCGGCTGACCTTCGAGGACCCGAAAGAAGACCGCGTCGCCGCCTATTTCCACACTGGCGGCACCACCGGCATGCCCAAGGTGGCGCAGCACAAACTCTCGGGCATGGTCTACAACGGCTGGCTGGGCCAGCGGCTGCTGTTCAAACCCGACGATGTGGTGATGTGCCCCTTGCCGCTGTTCCACGTCTTCGCCGCCTACCCGATCCTGATGTCGATGATCGCGTCGGGCGCGCATGTGGTGTTTCCCACTCCGCAGGGCTACCGGGGCGAGGGCGTCTTCGACAACCTGTGGAAGCTGATCGAACGCTGGAAATGCAGCTATCTGATCACCGTGCCCACCGCCCTTGCCGCCATGATGCAGCGCCCGGTCGATGCCGACATCTCCTCCTTGCGCAACGCCTTCTCCGGCTCGGCCCCCCTCCCGGTCGAACTTTACAATCGCTTCAAGAAGGAAACCGGGGTCGAGACCGTCGAAGGCTATGGCCTGACCGAATGCACCTGCCTCGTCTCGATCAACCCGCCCGATGGCATCAAGAAGGTCGGCTCGGTCGGGCTGCCGTTCCCGCATACCGATGTGCGCATCCTCACCTCGCAGGGCGCCATCGGCTTTCGCGAATGCGCGGTGGACGAGGTGGGCGAGATCTGCGTCTCCAACCCCGGCGTCTTTGAAGGCTCCACCTATACCGAGGCCGACAAGAACCGCGAGCTTTTCGCCGACGGGCGGTTCCTGCGCACCGGCGATCTGGGCCGGATCGACGCCGACGGCTACCTGTTCATCACCGGGCGGGCCAAGGATCTGATCATCCGTGGCGGCCACAACATCGACCCCGCGATCATCGAAGAGGCGCTGATGGGCAATCCGGCGGTGGCCATGGTCGGCGCCATCGGCCAGCCCGATGCCCATTCGGGCGAGTTGCCTTGCGCCTACGTCGAACTGGTCAAGGGCGCCACCGTCACCGTGGCCGAGCTGATGGCCCATGCCGAAAAGCACATTGCCGAACGCGCCGCCGTGCCGAAATACATCGAGATCCTGGCCGAATTGCCGAAAACCGCAGTCGGCAAGGTGTTCAAGCCCGATCTGCGCCGCATGGCGATCGCCCGCGTCTATGACGCGGCCCTGAAGAAGGCCGGCATCGCAGCCCATGTCGCCGAGGTGGTCGAAGACAAGAAACGCGGCCTCGTCGCCCGTCTGGCCAAGGACACCCCCGGCAACGATACCGCCATCACCGCCGTTCTGGGCAGCTTCACCCGGCCCTGGGAATGGGGCTGACGGCGGATCTGACGGCGCGGGGATGTTGGCTGCCGCCGTTCATCTTGGCCCAGATACTCACCTCTGCCGCCTCCGCCCGGCCCGCTCGCGCCGGTCCGGGGCGCGGTGCCGTCGCCCCGACTCCCTCGCCAGATGACAGGAAGTTTCATTTGCAATCCGGGGCGATGCTGGCCCAAACTGCGCTGAAACGAGCCGACCGAAACGGGGAAGATTGCAGATGATGATTTTTCGGACGCCCTTTCTGGCTGGTGTTCTGGCGCTGGCACTGGCCGCGCCAGTCGCCGCGCAACAGTCCGAGGTGCTGTTTTCCCACAAGCACTGGCAAGTCGAACTTGTGGCCTGGAACGATGGCGGGTTGGGCTGTCGGGCGACGGTGGGCGACAACAACGAGAATTTCGCGATCTGGACGTTTCAGGACAGCTCGGTGGAGCTGCAATTCTATTCCAGGGCCTGGGATTTCGGCGAAGGCGACACCGCCGATCTGCAGGTGCAGATCGACAAGAAGGCGCCATGGAACCTGACCAAGGCCGAGCTTCGGCTCAATTCGGTGCTGTTCTTCCTGCCCGACAGCGACGCCGGGGTGGAGTTCATCGTCGAAGTGGCCAAGGGCAACCGGCTCTACCTGCGCTCGAACGACGGCGGCGATGTGCAGAACTATTCGTTGTCGGGGTCAGGTGCTTCGATCGATGCGCTGATCGAATGCGGCAAAGTGATCACCCAGCAAAACCCCGACAACCCGTTCAAATAAGGGCCAGGGGGCCAGGAAATCGTTAATAATTCCTGAACGGATTTTTCAAGTCATTGAGTTTGAATGATATTATCAAGCGTCCCGAGTCGGGACGCTCAGGCGGTGGCGGTATCGACCCAGATCGTGACCGGCCCGTCATTCACCAGCTCTACCGCCATGTCGGCCCCGAAAATGCCGGTCTCCACCGCCACCCCCTCGGCCCCCAACGCGGCGGCAAAAGCCTCATACAACCCCTTGCCCTCCTCCGGCGCCGCCGCGGTCGAAAAGCCCGGCCGATTGCCCCGCAGATCGGCCGCCAGGGTGAACTGGCTGATCACCAAAGCGCTGCCGCCCACATCGCGGACCGACAGGTTCATCTTGCCCTGCCCGTCCTTGAAGATCCGCATCTTCGCAACTTTCGCCGCCAGCCGCACAGCGGTCGCCGCATCATCGCCCTGCATGGCGCAGACCAGAATCATCAGCCCCGCCCCGCAGCATCCCGCCACCCGCCCCTCAACCGAGACCTGCGCCCGGGCAACCCGCTGCAGCACCGCCCTCACAACTCATCCGCCCACGGCGGGTTGGCCCCCGGTCGGCTGACCGTCACCGCCGCCGCGCGGGTGCCCAGACTCAGCGCCGCATCCAGCACCGCATCCGGCAGCGCTGCCACGGCCGCCTTGCTCAACACCCCCGCCTGATGCAACGCGGCCAGCACGCCGGCATTGAACGTATCGCCGGCGCCCACCGTATCGGCTACCGTCACCGGGGTTGCCGCCACGAACCGGTCCTGGCTGGCGGTGACGGCCCTTGCCCCTTTGGCGCCCTCGGTGATGAACACCACCTTCGGCCCCCTGGCCAGAATGCCCCGCGCCAGTGCCCCCAGATCACCCGCGCCCTCCAGCCAGTGCAGGTCTTCGTCCGACAGCTTGACCAGATCGGCCCGCGCGATCATCCGGGTGATCCGGGCGCGATATTCGCGCTCTTTGCCCTCGATGAAGCCGGGGCGGATGTTGGGGTCGATCATGGTGACGCGGGTGCCGCATTCGCGGGCCTGCAGCGCCTCGTAGGTGCTGGCGGCGGGATCGTTCACCAGGGAAATTCCGCCGAAGAACAGCGCTGAGACATCGGCGGGCAGCGCGGGCAACTGGTCTTCCGACAGCATCCGCCCCGCAGTCCCCTCGTCATAGAACGCATAGGTCGCCTGGCCGTTCACCAGCTTGACGAAGGCCACCGTGGTGGGCCGCCCCGACCGCGCCAGATAGGCCGTATCGACTTTTGAGGCCGCCAGAGTATCGGCCAGAATCTCGCCCAGCATGTCGGTCGAGACACCCGAGAAGAACGCCGAGGGCGCGCCCAACCGCCCCAGCGCGATGGCGGTGTTGAAGACAGCACCCCCCGCATAGGGGGCAAAACAGGCCTCGCCTTGCGTCGAGGTGCGCGGCAGCATGTCAATCAGCGCCTCACCACAGCTGAGAATCATCGCGCCCCTCCCTGAAACCGCCGAAACCATAGCGCCGCACGGATGGTAGCGCAAACATCTGCCGCCCCATCAGGTCAATATCCCCCTTTATCCTGCCATGCCAGCGGCCAAAGCACCATGATCCCGGTCATGGCGGAAAGCCGGACAAGAGCGCTACCTGAACGGGTGAGGTACTTCGGGAAAAGGAGATCCCAAAATGGTTGAAAAGTCGCAGTCGGGCAGCTTCTGGCCCTCGCTTTACGACCCTTTCCGCGCCATGGGCACGCGGCTGGCCGACTGGCTGTCGCCCGCAGCCGAGGCCAGCCAGTCCGCAGATGCCTATTGCATCGCGATGGAATTGCCCGGCGTGGCGGAAGAGGACATCCACCTGACGGTGGAAGACGGCGTCGTGCAGGTGCGTGGCGAGAAGAAAAGCGAGCGCGAGGAAAAAGGCGAGACCTGGTATTTCTCGGAACGCCAGTTCGGCAGCTTCAGCCGCAGCTTCCGCCTGCCCGCCGATGCCGATGGCGCGGCGGTAATGGCCGAGGTGAAGGACGGTGTGCTGACCGTGACGGTGCCGAAAAAAGCGGTGCCGCAGGCGGCCAAGCGGGTGGAGATCCGCAAGGCCTGAAATTCAGAAGGCCTGAAATTCAGAAGGCCTGAGATTCAGGTCGTGAAAAAGCGGGCCAGGTTTGCCCGCACCCTGGCCAGCGGGGTTTGCCCGCTGGTATCGGGCTGAAAGGGTTGGCCGGTGATCGCCTGATAGGCGTCGATATAGACTTGCGCGGTCTGGGCGATCATCTGCGGCGGAATTTCGGGAATGGCGTCCTTGTAGGGGTCGCAGCGCGCCACCACCCAGGCGCGGATCACGTCCTTGTCGAAGCTGGGAGGGCGGGTGCCGTCGCGCAAGGCGGCGGCGTAACCGTCGGCGATCCAGTAGCGGCTGGAATCGGGCGTGTGGATTTCATCGGCCAGATAGATGTTGCCTTCGGCATCGGTGCCGAATTCGTATTTGGTATCGGCCAGGATCAAGCCGCGCGTCGCCGCCATCTGCTGGCCGCGGGCGAACAGGGCCAGCGCGCGGGCCGAAACCTCGTCCCATTGCGCTGATGTCAGCAGGCCCTGGCCGGTGATCGCGGCTGCGGTCAGCGGTTCGTCATGGCCGCCGTCGAAGGCCTTCGACGTGGGGGTGATGATGGTGGCGGGCAGGGCCTGGTTGTCGCGCAGGCCATTCGGCAGGGTATGGCCATACATTTGCCGGTCGCCCGCCTTGTAGCGGGTCAGGATCGAGGTCGAGGTGGACCCGGCCAGATAGCCGCGCACCACCACCTCGACCGGCAGGATGCGCAGGCGGCGGCCGAGGACAACGTTGGGGTCGGGGTATTCGATGACGTGGTTGGGGCAAAGATCGGCGGTATGGTCGAACCAGTAGCGGGCGGTCTGGGTCAGCACCTGGCCCTTCCACGGGATCGCGGCGAGGATGCGGTCGAAGGCGGAAATCCGGTCGGAGGAGATCAGCAGGCGGGTGCCCTCGGGGTGATCAGGGCTGGCCGGCAGGTCGTAACAATCGCGGACCTTGCCGAAATAGGGGTTCGGCAGTTCGGGAATGCGGGCATGCGGCAGGACGCGGGTCAGGTCGGGCGTCATCGGGGTCTCCGGCAGCGGTTGCGGCCTGATGGCGCGGGGCGGCGGGCGAGTCAAGATGGCGGGCACGAAGGCCGGACCTTGCTGGCGCAAGGTGCCCCCTCGGAAGCCGCCCACCCGCCCACCCCGTCTTCCGAGGGGGCAAGTGCCCGGTTGATCATTCGCCCGGTCACGTGTCAGTTCATCCAGTCGGGGCGGGGCAGGCCCAGCGTTGTCGGGTCGTGCAGATAGACCGCACCGACCACGACCGCCACCACCAGCGCCACCGCAAAGCCGATCTTCCATATCGACCACGGCCGTTCGCCCTGCACCTCGCCGGTCTGGCCGTTGACCAGAAAGCGATAGCTTTTGCCATTGTATTTGTAGGCCGCCATCCAGACCGGCAACAGGATGTGCTTGAAGGTTTCATTCGCATAGGTGGTGTCGATTGAACTGATACGCTGCTCATCGCCGCCGATGTCATGCTCCACGTCGCGCTCGATCACCTGGGCCATCCTGCTTTTGGCGATCTGATCGGCTTCGGCCAGCGCGATCGTATAGCCCTCGGCCTGGAACCCGGCCAGATAATCCGGCGCATAGGGTTGCAGAACGCCCAGATTCCAGGGGGTCAGCTCATTGCCCAGCCGCTGCGGCAGGCTGCCCGAGGCCATCACCAGAACATCGTCGAAATCCCGCGCCACCCGGCCCGAGGCGGGGTACCAGCGGGTTTTGCGCACCTGTTCCTGACGAGTCTCGGACTTGCCGTTGACGGTGACATTGACGGTGTGGGTTTCGTAGTAATACTCGCCACGCTGGCCGGTATAGCTGGAGGCGGTGGCGGCGTCGAAAGTCCAGAACGGCACATAGATGCCGTTCATCGCCCGGCCCTTGCGGGCGTATTCCAACAGGGTCGAAGGCGCGAACCACAGGCTGCCCAGCCAGCCGATCATCGCCTTGCGCGCCTCGGCCTCGGTCAGCACGAAAGGCACCAGCGCCTGTGGCTTGATCTGGCGGTGCGCCCCGGTGTCCAGCACCACCGGAGAGGCGCAGAACGGGCATTCGGTGGCGTGGGTGGCGCCGGCAAAGTCGATCTGCGCGCCGCAAGAGGTGCAGGTCGAGGTGCGCACCTCTTCCATCGCCGGGCCGGGCAGGTCGTCGGCCAGGCCGCTGCGCAGGTCGTGTTCCTGCAGCGCGCGGGCGCGGCGTCTTTCGCCTGTCGGGGCGATGGCCTGCACATGGCCGCAATGGTCGCATTTCAGCTCGGTCTGGCCGGGGGCATAGCGCAACTGCGCGCCGCATTGGTCGCAGGGCCAACGATATTCAAGGCTGTCGGACATCAGTTGTCGGGTCCGGGGTCAAGGTGCGGGCGGCGGCACTTGTTTCCACAGGCGGGCAAGGTCCGTCTCAGTGGCGGCTTTCCAGCCGTCTTGTCCCGCTGTCCAGACCATCGAAGTACCGCTTAGCTTGCCCGAAGCAACCATTCCGACAAGATCGGCTTCGCTGAACGGCCCCAGCGTGGCGCCGTTTTCCGCGACGTGCCAGGCCCTTGCGGCAGGCGGTGGCGGCGGCGGTGCGGCAGCGGCGCCAGAAGACGCAGGTGCTGCTGGCGCGGACCCCCAGGGGCCGATGTTCTGGCCCATCTGCATCCCCATGCCCGCGGCCATGCCGGCCCCCAGCATCGTGCCCATTCCGCTGCCCGGCTGGGCCATGCCTTCGGCGGCATTGAACTGCATGTACTTGTTCAGATCCCCCGCCACACCGATCGAGGTGCGCTTATCAAGCACTTTCTCAACTTCTTCCGGCAGACTGATGTTTTCAATGTAGAATTCAGGAATGGAAATCCCGTATTCCGCCACCTTGGGGGAGATCGCATTGGCGATAATCTTGCCCAGATCGGTCAGGTTCGCGGCCATGTCAAGCACCGGAATTCCGGCACTTGCCAGCGTCTGGCTGGCCGATTGCACGATGATGTTGCGGATCTGGTCGGAAATCTCGTCCGAGGTGAATTCGCCATCCGTTCCAACCACTTCGGTGATGAACTTGCCAGGGTCGCTCACCCGCATCGTATAGGTGCCAAAAGCGCGCAGGCGCACCGGCCCGAACTCGGGGTCGCGCGACATGATCGGGTTTTGCGTGCCCCATTTCTGGTCGTTGAAGCGGGTGGTCGAGACGAAATAGACCTCGGACTTGAAGGGCGATGAAAAGCCGTGGTCCCAATGCTGAAGGGTGGTCAGGATCGGCATGTTGTTGGTCTCAAGCATGTAGAGGCCGGGGGAAAAGACATCGGCCAGCTTGCCTTCGTGGATGAAGACCGCCGACTGGCCTTCGCGCACCGTCAGCTTGGCGCCATATTTGATCGCCTGATCGCGGCGGTCGAACCGCCAGACCATGGTGTCACGGGTGTCATCCAGCCAGGAGATGACGTCGATGAATTCGCCCTTGAGGAAATCGAAGACCATGAAAAGCCCTTTCTTGCCAGACCGGCAGCCCGTGATCGGGCAGGCCGGGGCGGGCAAGACCAGCCCGCGTTGTTGCGCTTACCATACTGCAGGTGTCAGAGGTTTGAAGCGAATTCAGCGTGGGCTTGCCGGGAAGTGACGGCAGTTCCGTCGCATTCCTTGGGCGCAAGCCGGGTTCCGGGATCATCCTTGCCCAGGATAGAGGCGCAAAGCGTGAACCTCCCGCCCCCGATCAACTGGCCCCGCCCAGCATCTTTGCCGCCAGTCTGGCGACAATGGGCTGGGCCTCTTCCACCGTCATCCCCGGCCGCAGCGCGGGGTTGTAGAGGATCCGCAACATCATCTCGTCCTGCTTGGTCAGCAAGGCAAATTCCTCGTCGTCGTTGAAGATCGAGGGTCGCGCGCGCGGGCTGTCATTCGGCAGGCCCAGCCCTTGGGCGATTTCCTCGTGGATGCACGAAAGGCGCAAGAGATCGGGGTGTTCGGCGCGAATCACCGCCACCGCGCGGGTGTAGACGCCAGGGGCGCCCTCGGACAGGGCATAGACTAGGCAATAGGTGTTGCGCGACATGTTGGTGACGTCGGAAATGTCGCTGGACGACAGACCTGGCAGCGCGGCGGCCAGGGTCGGCCCCAGCGCCTCGCGTTCGTCTTCCGACACCATATATACCCAGAAGTTGGGCGATGCGTCCGAAAGCCCGACCGGGTGTCCGGTCAACTGGCTGAGCCGCGCCAGATACGAGGCGATGCGCGCCCGGTCGGTGGCACGGCGATCTTCGGGAACCGAGGCACCAAAACGCAGGCCGACGCGCACCGGAGCCACCCATTTGCGCAGGATCGACCGGGTTTCGGTATGCACGAAAGCCCCGCCCGAGCGCGAATACTCGTCATACAAGGCGATCCGGATGAAGTTTTCGGCCAGTATCCGGTCGTCAAAGGGCGTGTCCTGCCCGCCACCATCGGTGCGCAACAGATCCTGGCTTAGCAACGCCTGCTGCACCTGCGCGTAATAGGCGCGGGCGGCGGCACTTTTCGCGGTGATCATGGC
>JBATAV010000079.1:0-2434 GCA_049662025.1 Paracoccaceae bacterium
GCGGCCCCGTGCAGCGCCGCGACCACGGGCAAGGGCAGATCTTCAACCGCAGCACAGAGCTCGGCCAGAGTCGGATGGCCCTTCGGCGTATCAACTGCCGTTGCGGCGGAAAAATTGCGCCCAGCACCTGTCAGCACGACCGCACGGGCGCCCGGCGGCGCCGCTTGCAGCGCCTGCATCAGCGCGCCGCGCAGGGCTGGCGTCAACGCATTGGCAGGCGGGTGGTCAATGGTGACCACCAGAACCCCATTGTCACGCAGGTCCGTGCGGACCTCTCCCTCGGCTGCAGCCATGCTTGCCCCATTCCGACGCGCCAATGCGCCCGCCGGATTTCACTTAACAGGCAAGCCCAAGGCCTTGGCAAGCCTTACGGCCCGGACAAGGCACAACTAGGCCATGCCTTTGCTGTTCAGACGGGCATGTTGTCGAAGGACGCTTCGGTCTCGGCTTCCGCGGCAAGGGCGCGTGCCTTTTCGTCCATCGTCTGGGGCCTGACGGGATGCGCCGAAACCCCTGGCATCATGGACGTCAGCGCCTGCATCTCGGCCAGAAGCAGCGCCATCGCGGCCGTCTGCCCGCTTGCTGCCAGATCGGCAGCGGTACCGGCAAGCCGGGCGACCTTCTTCAGATCACGTTCCATGGTCATGGCAGCCTCCCCTTTTTTGGTCATCTTTCTCAACAAGGACACACCACAGACACTACGACATTTGCGGCGCAGCGAAGCGGTCACTTTGCCGCAGTCGGCGGATTGGCGCCGTTACCTTGGCTTGTGCAGCGCCCCGGCGCAGTCGCGGCAGAAGGGCGTGAACGGCAAGACATCCAGCCTGGCCTCGGCAACATCGGCCCCGCAGCGGGTGCAGGCGCCGTATTCGCCTTCGTCGATCCGGGTCAGCGCCGCCTCGATCATCCGAATCTCCTGCTGACCGGACAGCCCGGTGGCCTCCAGCACCTCGTCGCCCTCGCGTTCGATGGCCAGTTCTTCCCAGTCCTGCTCGGAGTGCGAATCAAGCTCGGCCTCGATCGCCTCAAGCCGTGAGGTCAGATCGGCCAGACGGGCCTCCATTGCGGCCTTGCGTGCGGCAACCGGCTTCTTCTTCGCTGCAGTCATCACCAACCTCTTTCTGTCCACCGCAGGAATGCTTGCACATCACCGCTGCCGGCGCCTTGACGCAGGTCAAGACCCGCCACCGAACACATTCAATTCTTTCAATTTGTCTGTAGTATTCCCATCTTCACATCGGCAGCAAGCCCGCCATACCCCCGCCGTTCAAGCCTTTTTCGACGAGGCCACCAACACCATAGCATATCTGGTCCGCGAACCCGAGGGCCGTGCCTGCGCGGTGATCGATTCGGTGCCGGTCGGTGCCGGATTTCGGCACGGCGCGCTGCGATTTCCCCGGCGGATCGGCAGACACCCTGTCGGACTCGATCCGGAGAATCCTCGTCCTGCCGGAGGGGCGCGATAGCCATACTTGGGAAACCACGGTGGGAGATCAGAAACGGTGGAACGGCCATGTCGGCGCGGGCCGGACACGCGCGGCTTTCGCGGCTGACCATCCTGTCGTTGCAGGTGAATATGCGGGCGGGGCGGTTCCCCGAGCCGGAAGACAGGCGCCGGAAGGCAACGGCACCAGCGATCTGAAAGTGCCGGTGAACCGGCTTTGAAGCGGCGCCTCCGGGTGGGGTCTTTCGCCGCGCCCTGGCCGGGGCTAAGGTCGGCGGCGGAAACCGCAACCGAACAGGACCCCGCGCCATGGATATCCGGCCGCTGACGCCCGACTATGCCGTATCGCCGCAGATCGCGCCCGAGGATCTGGCCGCCATCAAGGCGGCGGGCTTTGTCATGGTGATCAACAATCGCCCCGATGGTGAAATTCCGCCGCAATTGCGGACCGAGTTGATGCGTCGCGCCGCCGAGGCGCTGGGGCTGGACTTCGTCGCCAATCCGGTGATCGGCGGGGCGCTGACGATGGACAACGTGGCAGCCCAGGCCAAGGCAATGGGGCGGGCGACCGGCCCGGTCTTTGCCTATTGCGCCAGCGGCAACCGCTGTTCGATCGTCTGGGCGCTGACGCAGGCGGGCGCGCGGCCGGCAGATGACCTGATCGGTATCCCGGCACGGCATGGCTACAATCTTGAACACCTGCGCGGGCAGTTGGACACATTGGCCGCCGGGCTGGGCTGATCGCCGAAGCCGCCCGACCTGCGGTGACGCGACCGGGTCGGCGGCGCCGCAGCAAGATGCGCAGGGTTCTGGACCTGTCGATTGCGGCGGCAGTGCCGATCAGCCTGCCGCCAGCAGACCGTCGCCCAGATCAAGCGGCGCGGCAAAGCCCCCGTAAGGATCATCGGCGACAAGGCCCGTCCCGGATGGCGAAACTGTGGCGGGCAGACCCATGTGCGGCGCCGTGCCCGGAAAACCCGGCATCGTAGC
>JBATAV010000080.1:0-12838 GCA_049662025.1 Paracoccaceae bacterium
CTGTGCGCGGGCATCCCTACCGCTCGCTGGGCGTCTTGGTGAATCGTGGTTTCGGCCCGGATTTCCTGATCGGCGGCACCTATATGCTGGCCATGTCGGCCGAGGTGCGAACGCGGGTCACGGAAAAGATCGGCGTCGTCGGCTTTGTCGATGCGGGGCGAATCGGGGTGGACGGGTTCTTGGACACCAGCGTCGACTGGCAGGCCGGCGCCGGGCTTGGCCTGCGCTATGAAACCGGCTTCGGCCCGATCCGGCTGGACGTGGCAGCGCCTGTGCATGGCGAGACCGGCAATGGCGTGCAGTTCTATATCGGCCTGGGGCAGTCTTTCTGATGCGCGCCCGTCGCCCCGCATATGCGTTGTGCCTGGCGCTGCTGCTGCCCGGCACGGCGACGGCACAGGAAGACGACCGCGGCTATCTGACCGCCTTTCTGGAAGACAACCTTTCCAGCGCGGGCCAAAAGGTCACCATCACCGGTTTTGAAGGTGCTTTGTCATCGCGCGCAACCATGCAGCGGCTGCAGATCGCCGACGACACCGGAGTCTGGATCACGCTGGATGACGTGGTGCTGGACTGGTCGCGGTCGTCACTTTTGTCGGGCGAAGTGGTGGTGAACGAGCTTTCGGCCGCCACCATCACGCTGGACCGGCTGCCCGTGATGGCCACCGACACCAGCCTGCCCGCACCCGAGGCGGGAACCTTCGCTTTGCCCGAATTGCCGGTATCAGTCGACATCGGCAAGGTCGAGGCGGCGCGGATTGTGCTGGGCGAGGCCGTTCTGGGAGAGCCGGTGGAAGGCCGGTTTCAGGCCGCGCTGTCGCTGATGGGGGGCGAGGGCAAGGCCGCCCTGGTGCTGGAGCGGACGGATGGACCGGTCAGCCGGATCACCCTGGACGCCGCCTACTCCAACGCAAGTTCGGTGCTGGCGCTGAACCTTTCCGCCAAGGAAGAGGCGGGCGGCATTGCGGCGCGGATGCTCGATCTGCCAGGGCAGCCCTCGGTCGATCTGGCGATTCAGGGTCAGGGTGCGCTGTCTGATTTCGCGGCCGACGTGCGGCTGGCCAGTGATGGGGTGGAGCGGCTTTCCGGCCCGGTCACGATCACCGAAGATACGGACGGCGCCTACCGCTTTGTCGCCGATCTGGCGGGCGATCTGGCGCCCTTGTTCCTGCCCGATTACGCCGCCTTCCTTGGCGAGCAGGTATCGCTTTCCGTGGCGGGCGCACGTTGGCCCTCGGGCCAGATGAAGCTGGATCGGCTGGAGCTGCAGGCCCGCGCCCTGGCAATGAGCGGATCGGCCAGCGTAGCGGCCGATGGCTTGCCCGAGGCCTTTGATCTTTCCATCCGTATCGGCACAGAAGACGGTCTGCCGGTACTTCTGCCGCTGCCCGGCCCCAACCAGACGCGGCTTGGACGCGCGGATCTGGCACTGACATTCGACGCCGCCAAGGGCAATGACTGGTCGGGCAAGGCCCTGCTGACCGGGTTGGAACGGGACGGGATGGCGTTGGGGCAGGCGGACCTGACCGGATCGGGCCGCATTGAACGGCTTGCGGACGGCAACAGCCTTGACGCGACGTTGGCGTTTCAGGTCGACGGGCTGGCCCTTGCGGACGCCGCCCTGCAACAGGCGATCGGCGCGACGCTGACGGGCAAGACCGTGCTGTTCTGGCACGCGGGAACGGATGCGCTGCAGATTTCTCAGCTTTCCGTCAAGGCCGAGGATTTCTCGGCCGATTCGAACCTGCAGATCGAGGGGCTGCAAAGCGGTTTCCAGACAAAGGGGCGGGTCACCCTGAAGGCCGCCGACCTGTCGCGATTTTCTGCACTGACCGGTCTGCCGCTGGCCGGGTCTGCCGATCTGCTGGTGGAGGGCGAGGCGAACCGGCTGACCGGCGCTTTTGATCTGTCGTTGAACATGGTGGCCGAAGGGCTGCGCACCGGCATCGCGCAGGCCGACCGGCTGCTGGCGGGCACCGCGCGGTTGACCGCCTCGGCCCGGCGGGATGAAACCGGGACCACGCTGCGGGCACTGGACCTGACGGCGAAAAGCCTGGTGGCGTCGGGCAAGGGCAAGCTGTCGTCGCTTGGCAACGAGCTGACCGGGCAGCTTTCCTTTGCCGATCTGGGCGATCTGGACCCCGGCTGGGGCGGCGGGCTGACCGCGAACGCCAGCTTTGCCGGCACGTCAGCGGATGGAACGCTGATGCTGTCGGGTCAGGGACGGCGGCTTTCTATCGGCCAGCCCGAGGTTGATCGGCTGATCGCGGGGGAGACTGCGCTGGATGTGGTGCTGAAGGCGAAGGGCGGCAAGTTCATTCTTGCCGAAGCCACGCTGGACGGCCCGAACCTGACCGCCGAGGCGCGTGGTTCGGCGGGCAGTGACGACTTGCAGGTCACCGGCCGCATCCGCGACCTGGCGCTGCTGGCGCCGGGCTATCCGGGCCCTGTCACCTTGTCGGGCCGCCTGACTCCGACGGTAGCGGGCACCTCGATGGATCTGCGCGTCCTTGGCCCCGCCGCAATCGATGCCCAGGTCGCTGGCAGTATCACCGGAACGAACGCCGATCTGACGCTGCGCGGCACCGCTGATGCCGCCCTGCTGAACGCGCTGGCAGATCCGGCCACGCTGGCCGGTACGCTGAGCGTCGATCTTGCCTTGCGCGGGGCGTTGTCACCTGCGTCGTTGAGCGGGCGCGTTACCCTGTCGGGGGGGCGCATTGCCTATCCCTACCGCGGCCTGTCGCTGACCCGGACCGAGGTGGTGGCCGACTTGACCGGGGGCCGCGCCCGGCTGTCGGCAACGGCTGAACTGACCGCAGGCGGGCGGCTGCGGCTGGATGGCACGGTCGGGCTGGCCGCACCCTTCGATGGGTCGCTGGATCTGCAACTGGACACCATCCGCCTGCGCGACCCCGAGCTATATGACACCACGATCTCCGGCCTCTTGCGGATCAGCGGTCCGCTTCTGGGTCGGGCGCTGATGTCAGGCCGGGTTGCCGTGGGCGAGACCCAGCTACTGATTCCGTCAACCGGATTTGGCAGCGCCAGCGACCTGGAGGCGATTACCCATATCCGCGACAGCGCCGAGGTGCGCGCCACCCGCCGCCGCGCCGGGCTGAATGGCAATGGCGGCAATGGTGTCGGCAACGATGCCGGGCGCATTGGCCTCGACTGGGCGTTGAACGTGGCGATCAATGCGCCGAACCGCATTTTTCTGCGCGGGCGGGGGCTGGATGCAGAACTGGGCGGATCGGTGATTCTTGGCGGCACGCTGCGCGCCATCTCTCCATCCGGCGGAATCCAGCTGATCCGGGGACGGCTGGACCTGTTGGGCAAGCGACTGGACCTGTCCAGAGCCAATCTAGCGCTGGAGGGCGATCTGGTACCCTTCATCAGCGTTTCGGCCTCGAACGAGACGGACAGCGTGACCACCACTGTTACCATCGAAGGCCCCGCCAACGCGCCCGAGGTTACCTTCAGCTCTTCGCCGGAAATGCCGCAGGAAGAAGTGCTGGCCTGGCTGTTGTTCGGGCGCGGGCTGGATACGATCTCGGTCTTGCAGGCGGCGGAGCTGGCAAATGCCGTCGCCGTTCTGGCCGGCCGCGGCGGTGAGGGGATCGTGGCCAAACTGCGCCGCGGCTTTGGCTTCGACGACCTTGACGTATCAACCGCCGATGACGGAACCGCCTCGGTCGCGGCGGGCAAATATCTGACGAAAAAGATCTACACCGGAGTCGAAGTTGACCAGACCGGCAAATCGCGGATCGACCTGAACCTGGATCTGCGCAAGGGCGTGACGGTCAAGGGCCGGGTTGGATCCGACGGGCAAAGCGGAATCGGGATTTACCTGGAGCGCGACTACTGAAATCCGCCTTCGCACCACGACAAAAGCCCCCTTGCGGGGGCATCTGCCTTTGGATCTGTTTTCTTGCGCGTAGGGCGCAGGAGGAAATCAGGTACCGTTACCGCCACCAGCAACGGCGCCGATGATGATGACACCGAGCAGAAGCGGAAGGAACATGCCGCTGCCGGTTTTGCCGGCGGTCACGACTTCGGGCTGGCCCTCGTCAACAATCACGACCGGACCACCAGCGAAGGCGGACGAAGCCGAGATAGACAGGGCGGCAGCAAGGATCAGGGCTTTTTTCATGGGAGCTCTCCATTGGCTACTCAGGGGAATGGATACCATTCAAGCCGCCGGATGAAAAGACAAACCTTTTCAACGCGCGGATATCTGTTGCCATTTCGCAAGCATATGCCGGAATCCGCCGCTTCTGCGGTCAATCCACCACGCGCGAGAACAGCGCATATCCCGCATCCGGGCTGATCCATTGCCGCGACTGGCGAATCTGGCCGCCCTCGAACCAGAAATCATTGGTGATCCGACCCAGATCGCGCTGGCAGACCTCGGCCACATGCCGGGTCTGATGAACGTGGCCATAGATGGTGACGCTTTCGGCCCCGCGTGATTCGGCGGTGCAGGCATAGTCGCGACGCTGGGTCACATCATCGTCCCACAGGTAGAAATAGCTGCGACGGGCGGACGAACCGGCGGCGATCTGACCGCTGCCAGGTCCGGAAGCCGACATCAGGTCGGGGCCAAGGCCGCGGGTTTCGATCAGCACCCCGTTGCGGAAAGTGAAGGTGATGCCCTCGGCCGCTTCCCAGGTGGTTACATCGCCCCTGGTCTCACGCATCGACAGCAGCACATCGACGCCGCGCGCGGGAACCGTGGCCCGCAGGATCGGGGTACCGAAAGCCTCGATCTTGGCGCGCGGGACGGAATTCAGGTCGACGGCACTGCCGCCCATCAACCCCGCCACCAAACCGGCGTTGGAATTGCCGCAGGCCGCGACCATCGACAGGGCCAGAAGCCCCGCCTGCAAGGACCGGGACAGGCGCATCACCGCCATACCCGCCCCCATTCGCTGTCCAGCCGACCAGCCTGATAGTCGCGAATGGCATCGTAAAGCCGCCCGTCGACATTGACCCGCGCACCGCCATCGCGTTGCAATGGCCGGATCACGGTGTTCAACTCACCCCGGTTTGGCTGGCCAAGCATCCAGTTCAACGGCACGGTCAGACGGATGCCCTTGTCGAAGGATCCCTCGCCGAATTCCTCGGCGCTGGCGGTGGTGAAGGTGGCAAAGGCACCCACCTTTACCCCATTGCCGAATTCGCGGTCGAGCGTGATGGTCGCGCCGACGTCGCCCGCCAGGTAGCGGCCCACATCGACCTGGCCTAGATAGCCCCGGCCGAAATCGTAATAGGCCGACACATAACCGGTGGCGATGCCGTAATCATACTCCGACACGCCAAGACCGCCGTCGCGGTCGCGCTGCATGGTGTAGTTCAGCTCTGCCCCCAGGGCGACACGGCTTGTTGCCGGTTTCCACAGCAATTCGGCGGAAACGCCCGCATGCATCCGTTCAAGATAGCCGAAGGTCACGCGCGAATAGAGGTTGTCGGCGGGCTTGGCATACCAGGCCAGTGTCAGACGTTCGATCGCCGTGCCGCCTTCGACGTTGTAATCATGCACGTCGCTGCGCACATGCGGCAGGACCGACACATCTTCGGGTCTGGCAATGTATTGGTCCAGATTGTCGGCAACGCGCTGATAGACCGAGCCGGAAAGGACCAATCCGGGCCGCATTTCGTAGCTGGCCGCGAAGCGCAGCCCGACATCACCGACCATGGGCTGGCTGATGCGGAAGGCCGGGGTCAGACGCCAGGTGAATTTCGGGTAGGTGGTGCCATAGCCCAGACCATCTGCAGGCGCGGGCCCGGCATCCGAGATCTGCACCTTGTCGCGCAACAGCGCGTCATTGCCGGGCGCATGCTCCAGCGACTCAAGGTCCGACCGGCGGATCGTTACCTTTGATGTGCCCATCCCACGCACCACTGGAACGATCTCGAACACTTCGACCGAGGCCGGCATCACCTGGCTAAGTGCGCGCGCGGCGCGACCGATGGCTTGTGGCCCGGCGTCGATCTGATTGCTGCGGATGCGCAGTTGCACGGTGTTGGCGGTGTAGGAGAAATGCTCGATCGTCATCCCGTCCACGGCAAGACGCTTGGACAAGTTGGTGTAAAGCAGATTGGCGGCATCGGGCTGGGTGACCCAGCCACCATCATAGGCCTTGGGGTCGGACCCGCGCGACGGCCGCGCGCCAACCGCGACGGGGGCCGCGCCCATGATTCCGGATGTCGCACGCTGTTTTGGGTCAAGCACAAGGTTGAATGCCAGACCGACCTCGGAGCCATAAAGCGAGTAGAGGCCGACCCGAAGCCTTTCTCCGCGCTGATACTCGACGCCGAAGTTATAGGGACTGCGGCGGTCGAAGGTGCCACGCAGCCCGGATTCTTCGGCATAGTCATCGGACGAATACTCGGCCTTCACCGTCCAGTGGTCATTGACCTTCCATTCGATCCCGGCATAGGGCGCAACCGGCCCGTGGAACCATTGATCGACCGAGGGGGTGCCGCCTTGGCCGAAATCGATCACCGGCCGGTCTCCGAACGGCGAGCCGATACCGCCATAAGACCCCAGCCGCCCCCAGCCCAGCCCGGCAGTGACCTTGAACCGGTCCGAAAAGGTCTTGGTCGCGGCAATGTATTCGGCGGAAAACAGGCCGGTGCCGACAAAATCCTGCAAGCCCACCGTCACCGACGGCAGATAGTCGCTTTCCTGCAGGACCAGAAAGCGCAGGTCGAAGCTGCGGTCGTTGTAGGTGTCGTAGCCATCATCATCCGGCGTGCCTGCCGTTATGTCGTTCCAGTTCCGGGTGGTGGTGAAGCGATAGCTGCCGGAAATACGCGGGGTGATCTGAAAGGTCAGGGTGGTGCGAATCTGCGCGCCGAACATTGCGGTTGCAAGGCCGACCGTTCCGTCAGGCAGCGCCTCGCCCGACGGCATGTCAATGACGCCGGGAACGCCAGAAAACGACAGCGAAGGCCGCATTTCGGCCTGCGCCGACGCCGCCCCAAACAGCAGGGCGGCAATCGAAACGGACGCCCAATTGCGCTGGTTCCAGTTCATCGTGACGTCTGCCCTTGTCTTCTTTTCATCAGTCTTGCCGGTCATCAGCGGCCGGGGCAAGGCCCGGGCTTTCCCGATCGGCCAACTTTGGATCAGCTATGTCGCCTGTGCCGCAGTCTGCGGCTGTTCTTCGCGCGGGCGGACCAGCTGCATGGCCAACGCGCGCATGCCCTCGACATCGCCGGTGGACAGGTGGCCGCCCAGCTCGCGCAAGGCATGTGCCATTTCCAGTTCTGCCAGGCTTTCTTCGGCCGCACGCAGGATCTTGGGGTGCGGTGTGGTCAGCAGGCCCTGACCGATCAACAGCTCTTCATGCAGTTTTTCACGGGGACGCAGCCCGATGACGGCGATCTCGATATCGCCATCCGGATTCGATTCGTCGCGCAGGGTATAGCCGGCGCCCTGGATCATCTGTTCTGCCAGTTGCCGGATCTTCACCGGTTTGCCCATGTCCAGAACGAACACATCGGCCAGCGAAGATGTGTGGATGGCGCTTTCGGACGTGTCAAGGAACGACCCGGCCAGCAGCACCAGCTTTGACGCCTCGGCGATGGTCATGAAATAGCGGGTCACGTCCTCATGTGTCAGGGTTACAGGGCCGCCCCGCGCGATCTGGTCGCGGAACAGCGGAATGACCGAACCGGACGACCCCAGCACGTTGCCGAACCGCACGATGGAAAACCGCGTTGTCTGGCTACGCTTTGCCCGATCCTGCACCACCATTTCGGCCAGCCGCTTTGACGCGCCCATCACGTTGCGTGGGCGCACGGCCTTGTCAGTAGAAATGAGGATGAACCGGCGCACGCCGACTTCGACGCAGGCATCGGCCAAGGCCCGGGTGCCGAACACGTTGTTGGCGATGCCTGCGATCGGGTTCTGTTCCACAAGAGGAACATGCTTGTAGGCCGCCGCGTGAAAGACGGTATCGACCTGATGCTGCGCCAGCACCGCCCGAGTCAGCCGCGCATCGGTGACCGAGCCGAGAACCGGAACGATCTCGGTTTCGCCACCGGGCGTCAGGTCGCGCAAATCGCGGTCGATGTTGTAAAGCGCCAGCTCGGACACTTCGTAAAGCACCAGTTTTTTCGGCTGCTGGGCCAGCAGTTGGCGGCAAAGTTCTGATCCGACAGAGCCACCGGCCCCGGACACCAGCACCGTGCGGTCGCCATAGCCCGTGGTGCTGGAGGCAAGCGCCTCGTCCAGATGGCCACGACCAAGGAAGCGACCCGGAGAGACCGGTGTCAGGTTTTCGACCAGCTGTTCGGTGCCGATCAGCTGCGCAAACGACGGCAGTGACTGCACGCTGAGGCCAAGCGTCTGCAGCTTGCGCGAGATCTGCGCCTGTTTCGGTGGCGACAGCGATGGCATCGCCAGCAGGATGCGGCTGATGTCATGCTTGCGCGCCAGCCTATCGACCTGCTTGGCCGGGAAGATCCGCTTGCCCATCAACCTTTGCGAATGCATCGCCGGGTCATCGTCGATGAAGGCGACCACGAAGATCGAATCATGCGACCGCAGCGCCGAGGCAAGTTGCAGCCCGGTCTTGCCCGCGCCGTAGATCAGCACCCGGGTTTGCGGGCGGTCGGATGCCAGCACCCAAAGCAGTATCCGAAGCATCACCACCCGGATCAGGATTGCCGCCAGAAACAGCATCATCGAATAGGTGATCGTACCCACAACCGGGAAGTGCAGCCCCGGCAGGAAGGTCAGGAACAGCGTGCCGACACCAACCATCGCCGCATAGGTGCCGATGCCGTTCGCCGCCAGCGAGGCATAGGTCTTCAGCTTGATTCGTGGCAGGCCGGCCGCCAGCGAAGCCATCGCGCCCAACATCGCCAGAGCAGGAAACAGCATGCCCAGCCGCCGAAGCTCTGACTCGGGCCAGAGTGCACCATAGACCAGCAGGATCGTCAGGAAGAAGGACAGCGGAACAACCGCCACATCGGCCAGCAGGATGAGCGCCTGCTTGTGGCGCCGGGTAATCCGGCGTTCGAATGCAAGCAGGAACAATCGCAAAGAATTCATCCAGACAGACCTGTTCCAACAATCGGCCGAAGGCTACACCCGGTGATTGTCTTTGCAAGCCACTCTACCGGGCGGACCGGCCAATTTCCGCCGGTTGCGCCGTTTTGGTGCCGCTTTCAGCGCCGAAACAGCACCTGCCCCAGGGTCTGACCCAGAATCGCAAGGTCAAGGCACAGCGACTGCCTGCGCTGGTAGATCAGGTCAAGCCGGGCCTTGCGCGGTATGCAGCGGCGGGCATAGACAGAATCGGTTTCCAAAGACGTCCTGCATTCAGACAAGAGCCGTTCTTCGTGCCGACGAAAATGCAGCGTTGCAAGGCCGGTCATGCCGGGGCGCGATTGCAGGACCTCCGCGTAAAGCTCTGGAAACCGCTCGACGTAGCCGCGCAGCGGTGGGCGCGGGCCGACAAAGCTGATGTCGCCCTTCAGCACGTTCCACAGTTGCGGCGCCTCGTCCAGCCGGGTGCGCCGCAGGAAACGCCCGGTGCGGGTGATCCGCAGCACCTTGTCGCCGCCGGACACGCCGGAATCGGCCGGAGCCACCGTCATCGTGCGGAATTTCCACAACCGGAACGCCCGGTCGGGCGCGCGCATCCGCTCCGAGAGGTAGAAGACCGGCCAGCCATCTACGACCAGCAGCCAGACGGCGATCAACAGGATCGGTATTGCGAGGATCAGAGCCAGAACCAGCGCCAGCGCAATGTCGAAAAGCCGCTTGCCAGGGGTCATGCCAGCACCCCGCGCGCCCAGGCGGCTTCAGCGGCGAGTGTGGCGGGATCCGCACCCGGCAGATCGACCAGTTCGGCCAGCCGCGTGGTCGCCAGCGTGGCCACCGGCACCACCGCCGGATTGGGCGGGCCAAAGCGCCATGGCAGGCCGCTGGCCGTCAGAAGATCGGCCATCGGCAGTGGCGGGTCGCAGGCGATGTTCAGGATATTCGGCAATTCAGCCCGGCACAGCGCCGCCAGCACTTGCGCCAACGATTTCGGCCCGATCCACGACCGCAGCGGGCCACCGATCTGCCCCGGCACCGGGTCCAGAACGATCTCTCCTGCCCCGCGCGGCCCAAGCAACGCATCCGCGCCGGCGATATTGCCCAAGCGAAGAATGGTGACCGGGCAATCCGCTTGTGCCATCAGCACGGCCTCTGCCGCCGCCTTTGACCGGCCATAGGCATTCAACGGGGCGGGCGCATCATCTTCCCGCGCGGGGGTCGGGCCGGGGCCATAGACCGCTGCAGTCGAGACGAACAGAAGCTTGCGGACTGACGCGGCGCGGCAGGCCTGCAACAGCGGCGCCACCATGGCGACATTCCGCGCAAGCGCTGCCTCGGGGCCGCGCGTCACGCCCGCAAGATGCAGCAGTACTGCCCCATGGGGCAGGGCCGGCGTCGGGCCATTTTCGATATCCCACGTAATATCAACACCTTCTCGACGCCCCGTCCAGACCGGACGCAAGCCGTGCGTCTGGCACTCCTGCCACGCCGCACGCAACAGGCGGCCCAGCTTTCCGCCGGCGCCAGTGACGATGACATCAACTACCCCCAGAGTTACCCCCAGCTTTCTGCTCCTACAACCCGTGGGGCGATTGACCCTCCCCAGACACAGATTATGGTCGCCCGGCCCGCCTTGTCCATCTGCCGGATCGCTGCGGGGCCGGAGTTTGAGATGAAGTCTGCCACTGCCCTTACCGTCGCCGTCTCGGTGGCGCTTGCAAGTCTTGTGGGCGGATGCAGTCTGCCAAAGGGTGCGGGAGAAACGCGGCAGATCCTGGCCGGCGCCGATGAAGAGGACGCCGACTTCGCCGTCTTTCATGTCAGCCGCTCGACCGTCGGGCCGATTGCGAAATGGCCTGGGTCGGGAAGGGGCGGGCTTGCCGCTTCGGGCTGGATCCCGCGCAGCCGGGGACCGGGCAGCAATCTTATTGCAGCGGGCGACAAGGTGGATATCACGGTTTGGGAAACCGGCGATGGCACCCTTCTGACCTTGCCGGGGCAAAAGGTCGTGGCCCTGCCGGGGCTGACCGTGTCGCCCGACGGCAGCGTTTTCCTGCCCTATGCCGACAAGGTCTATATCGCCAACATGACGCCCGATCAGGCGCGCGAGGCGATTCAGGCCAAGCTGTTGCCCATTGCCCCCGCAGCTCAAGTCCTGATCAGCCATCAGCCGGGCCGGAAATCCACCGTCGATCTGGTGTCGGGTGTGCCGAATCCGGGCACCTATCCGCTGCCCGATCGCGATTTTACCGTGCTCAGCCTGATTGCGGCGGGGGGCGGCATTCCGGCCGGTCTGGAAAACCCCTATGTCCGGCTAGTGCGCGGCGGCAAGCTGTACAGCATATCTGCCGACACCCTGCTGAAAGACCCCGCGCAAGACACCACGCTGCGCGGCGGCGACAAGGTCTATGTCGAATCGGACGAGCGATATTTCCTGTCGCTGGGCGCCGCCGGGCGCGAGGCGCAAGTGCCTTTCAACCGCGACCGCATCACCGCACTGGATGCGCTGTCAATGATCGGCGGGGTGAACGACAACCGTGCCGACGCCAAGGGCATTCTGATCCTGCGCGACTATCCGTCAAAGGCGCTGCGCTCGGACGGATCGGGCCCGCCGAAAGAACGGATGATCTTTGCGATCGACCTGACCACGGCCGACGGCCTGTTCAGCGCCGGCGAGTTCAACATTCAGGGCAAGGATGTGGTTCTGGTCGCCGAAAGCCCGGTGAATTCAACCCGCACGATCTTTTCCATGCTGGGGTCGTTCATCGGTCTGTCGCGGTCTACCCAGGCGCTGGCGGCCAACTGACGCCTAGCCTTCGCCTTCCAGCCGTGCACGCAATTCGCGCAGAACCGGCAGCACGGTGCGCACCCGCTCGGCCCCCAGTGCCTCGACCACCTCGCCGATCAGCGGCACCACGGCCTGCACCGCTGCATCGCGCGCCGCGCGTCCTGACGGGCTGATCGCCACGAACTTGCGCCGCGCATCGTCCCAGTCGGGACGGATGTGCACATGTCCGGCCCACTCCAGCCGGGCCAGAGTGTTGGTCATCGCCCCGCGAGTGACGTGAAAGGCCTTGGCAAGTTGCGCGGGGCTGCGCTCTTCGTTCAGCCTGGCCAGATGGTTCAGCACTGAGAAATGCGACAGCTCCATCCCTTTGGGCAGTACCTTGGAAATGCGGTTGCGGGCCAATTGATCGGCCATGAACAGCTCTCCGAACAGAGCGACGGCAATGTCTTCGCTGCGGTCAGGGGTGCGATCGGCGGCGCTCATGGGCCGGTGAACTCGCGGTCATGGGCCAGTGAGGGCACACGGCCGCGTGCCGCCTGCACCTGCACAAGGTCCAGATCCACAAAGGTTACGCCCGGATCGGTGCCTGCATCGGCCAGCACCTCGCCCCAGGGTGCAACGGCCAGCGAATGGCCATGCGTGCGACGGCCCTTGCCATGGGATTCGGGGTGGAACCCGGTCTGCGCCGGGGCCAGCACGAAACACCCGGTCTCGATTGCCCGCGCCCGGATCAGGCTTTCCCAATGCGCCGCCCCGGTGATGTGGTTGAAGGCCGCCGGAATGGTCAGGATCTGCGCCCCGCCTTGGGCCAAACGCCGGTAAAGCTGCGGAAAGCGCAGGTCATAGCAGACCGTCATGCCGATCTTGGCCCAACCGGCATCGGCCAGAATGGCGCGGGTGCCGGGGCGGTAACCCTGGCTTTCACGGTAAACCTCGGTCTCGGACACGTTCACGTCGAACATGTGGATCTTGTCATAGCGCGCGGCAAT
>JBATAV010000081.1:0-3641 GCA_049662025.1 Paracoccaceae bacterium
CGGCATAATTACAGTCCCCCGGGTCACAGCAACCCGAGGAACTGCTTGGGTTTCTGGTCAGCGCGCGTTCTGGATTTCGGCCAGCATGGCCAGAAGTTTGTCTGGCGTGCGGAACCGTCCTTTCGGAACGGCCGGTGCCGCGTTCGCTGCCAGAATGGCGAGTTTTTCGGCGGGATCGACGCGCAGATAGGCTTCGGTGCTTTGCAAGCTGGCGTGGCCAAGCCAGAGCGACACCTTTCGGATGTCGCCGGTCGCTTCCATCGTGTGCATGGCGCAACTGTGGCGCAGCACATGCGGCGTCACGCGTTTTTCCATCAGGGTGGGTCTTTTCCGTGCCGCCACCGCGACATGCACCGCAAGCCGATGGGCAAAGCCATCGCGGCTCAAGGGCAGGCCCTCGCGGTTGACAAACACCTCCTGCACCTGTGCCGAATGGCGCACGGCAATCCAGGCCCGAAGCACTGTCTGGGTCTCTTTCCAAAGCGGCAACACCCGCTCACGCCGACCCTTACCGAGGACGCGGACCGTCGAAAGCGACCGGTCCGGAAAATCGTCCATTTGCAGGGCAAGCAGTTCGGACACCCGAAGCCCTGCGGCATAAGTCAGATGCAGCATGGCCCGGTCCCTGAGGCCGGCCAGCGTCGTACAATCCGGGGCCGCCAGAAGTGCGTTCATTTCGTCGCGGGTGAGGTAGTCGATCAGCGCTTTGTCAGTCTTCTTCATCGGCAAGGACCGAACCCGCAGAGCCTGTTCAAGGCAGGCGGGAACCTTGTACTCGAGATAGCGAAAGAAGGACCGGATAGCGGCAAAGCGGGCATTGCGCGACCGCGCAGTGTTGCCGCGGTCCTGCTCGACATAAGACAGAAAACCGAGGATCAGATCCGGATCGAGGTCCTCGATGGTCAGGTCGGTCGGCCGCCGGTCCAGCCGCTCTGCGGCATAGCGCAGAAGCAGACTGAAAGCATGGGCATAACTCGCCACGGTATGGGGGCTGGCATTGCGCTCGCGCGGCAGGTGTTCGCGCAAGAAAGATGCCAACGAGGATGCAAGCGCCGTCATGTCTGACCCCCCGCGAACAGGTGCTCGCCGGCCGCTGCGATGCTGTGCATCAACACAGGCGTCGCCTCGAGATACCAATAGGTATGGGCCATGCTGGTGTGGCCGAGATAGGTGCTGAGACCGGCCATGTGATGGGCAACCGCTTGCCGGTCGTGCAGGCAAGCCTCCAGTGAACGGACGGCAAAACTGTGCCGCAGGTCGTGAAGGCGGGGGCCGGAACTTCCGCGGTCATGGGGTCGCATGCCGAGGTTCCGGGCAATCTGGACGAAGACGGCATGTGCCCGGACCTTGCTGGGGGCCCGCCCGGACCCGAGGACGAAGAGGTCGTCACCATGGGCCTTCAGATCCTGGCGGATTGCGGCGTATTCGGCCAGCGCACTGCGGGTCGAGGCATGGATCGGCACCAGGCGGCTTTTGCCGAATTTACCGCTCCGGATGGTAAGTCCGTCCGGCCCGATGTCACAGGGTTGCAGCGCCAGTGCTTCGGAAACGCGCATGCCAGTCGCGGACAAAAGGCCGAAGAGGGCGTGGAAAGTGTGGGGGCTGATCGAGCCTTTTGGGCCCAGGTCGAGAGCTGCGTCCAGAATGGCCCGGATCTGCCCAAGCTCCAGAAGGTGCGGGGCCGGGCGTGGGCGCTTACCACGGCCAAAGGCTCCGGCTGGGGGCACTTCATGTCGGGGATCCTCGGCATTGAGGAAGGCCGCAAGGCGCCGCACAGCATCATAGCAGGTTCTGGCGCGGTTGGGCGACGATGCCGTGGCGCACCAGTCATGGACGCTGGCGACGCGGACATGATTGTCGCCCCGTGCCGCGGCAAAGCGTGCAAAGAGATGCAGGGTCCGGCTCTGCTCGGCGAAACTGCGCCCCAGCCGTTGGTAAAGCGCCACATAGCGGGTCACGTCATCGATCAGCATGTCAGATCCCCCGGCCAGGGCTGAGCGATTTTCTGCAGCATGGGAATATCGACCTTGGCATAGATGGCTGTCGTGTCGGGCGAGCGATGGCGCAGGACCGCACCGACCGCTTCAAGACCCGCTCCCTGGCGCAAGAGCCGGGTGGCAAGCGAATGGCGGAACATATGCGCGCCTGACGGCACTCCCGTAATCCCTGCACGGGCCAGATGTCGGGCCAGGATGCCCGATATCTCGGACGAGGAGGCAAAAGGCGTGAAAGGTGCGCCGAGCCGCAGGAACAGGCGTTCTTCGGCAACGACGGGCCGGACCGCGTCCACATAGGCCGCGATGGCATCGCCGGCATCTTGCGGCAGCGGAAGGCGGACGCTGCGCCGTCCCTTGCCATGGACCCTGAGGAGGCCTTGCCACCAATCGATGTCGGTGATCCGCATCAGCCAGACATCGCCCGCTCGCAACCCGAGACGTGCCAGAAGCAAGATGATGGCCCGATCCCTGATGCGGGCCGGGGTGTCATTCCCGCAGGCAGCGATGATCCGCTCGATCGTTGCCTGATCGGCGTAGCGCGGAAGGGTCGACAGTCGGTAAGGCACCACGGACGGAACGACATGCTGCAGTTCAGGGCGGCAGCGGCCATTGGAAGCCTGAAACCGAAGGAAGCTGCGCAAGACTGTCGCTGTTTTGCGCACCATCGCGCGGGAAAAATCCTCAGGCTGGTCGAGGACGATCTGCCGAAGGACGGCAACATCATAGCTGGACGGATCGGGCCCAAGGGCCGGCAGAAACCGGGCGGCAATGAAGACGTAGTTCTCGACTGTCCTTTCCGTCGCGCCGCGATGGTGACGAAGCCAGTCACCGAAGGCATCAGCAGCAGGGTCTCGGCGCGGCTTCAGGGGGGAAAGCGAAACAACGCCGCTTTCTTGCAGGAAAGCGAGAAAGCGACTTGCGCCAAGCCGTCGCCTCTGCAGGCCCGTCTTTGTGATCTCCCCACGTTTGCGGGCTTCCGCGCAGCCACAGTCGTGATGAACAAATCGCTCGACAATGGATGCGTTGACTTCGTGCCAGCCAATCCGCGAGGCGCGCAGCCACAAGCCGAGGTGTTCTGCGACCGAGTTCAACCGTCGCTGCGACCATCGGTTGTATCCCAATGATGCGAGCCGTTCGGTGTAGCGGCGCAAATGCAGGCCCATATCCTCGATATCGTGGGCGACTGGGATGTCGTCCCGATCCTCCAGAAACCGGACAAAACGCCGGACCCGGTTGACGTAATAGGGATCGCGCGCCCGGGCCGCACTGTACCGCGGGCAAGAGCAATCATGGTCGGCAAAACGGTGAATGATGGCACTATCCACTGCGGTGATCCGGATGCCCTGCAAGTTCAGCCAACACAAAAAATGGCGGGCAGCACAGGCATAGGGAACGCGGGTCGTCTCTGAACGTATCGAGCTGAGAAAGGCTTCGATCGCTTCTTCCGGTGAAAAGCTCGAAGTCCCGGTGAGGTGGCGTACGGGCGAAAAATTGGAGTCTTTGGTCATGATTGTCCTCGGGTTGCTGTGACCCGAGGGACTGTAATTATGCCGAGCAAACCTGCGTCAAAAACGTTGTAGCACAGGGGCTCCCGCCATGGACCTCCGCATAATCCTACGCGCGGCATAATCGATCTTATGCCGA
>JBATAV010000082.1:0-2971 GCA_049662025.1 Paracoccaceae bacterium
CGTCATCGCTCATCACGCTGCCGTCGGTCTTCTTGCGAACGACGGCCTGCACGGCGGCATCCAGTTCGGTCTGTTTGCACAGGCCCAGGGCAACCGGGTCGATCGGCTGGATGTTGTTGATGTTCCAATGGCTGCGCTCGCGGATCGTCAGGATGGTGGGCTTCGTCGTGCCGACCAGCTTGCCGATGGCGCCATCCGACAATTCGGGGTGGAACTTGACCAGCCAGTAGATTGCAGCCGGGCGGTCCTGCCGCTTGGACAGGGGCGTATAGCGCGGGCCGCGGCGCTTTTCCTCGCCCACGGCGGCGGCGTTGTATTTCAGCTTCAGCTTGTACAAGGGATCGGCCTGGCCACGGTCAATCTCGATCGGGTCCAACTGGTTGTTGGCAATCGGGTCGAACCCCTTCACCCCGCCGCCGACGTCGCCATCGGCGATGCCCTGCACTTCCAACTCGTGCATGCCGCAGAATTCGGCGATCTGGTTGAAGGTCAGCGTGGTGTTGTCCACCAGCCAGACGGCGGTCGCGCGGGCCATGATCGGCTTGTTCATCGCGTGGCTCCTTTACAAATCTCTCCCGGGCCGGGAAAACGGCTGCGGGCGGGGCCCGCGAGTTCCACGATGTCGGGAATTCACCGACCATATAATGCCATTTCGGGCGAAGGGAAAGTCAAAATGCGGTGGGTTTTCGCAGTCCTTGCCGCGCTTCTGGCCGGGCCCGCAGTGGCGACAGGCGAACGCGCCGGTGATTTCGACTATTACGTCATGTCGCTGTCGTGGTCCGCCGCCTGGTGCGCGCTGGAGGGCGATGCCCGCCACGATCCGCAATGCGATGCCGGGCGCGGGCTGACCTTCACGTTGCATGGGCTTTGGCCACAATACCAACAGGGCTGGCCCGACTATTGCCGCACCGTCGAACGCGACCCCACACGGGCCGAAACCGCCGCGATGGCCGATATCATGGGCGGCGCCGGTCTGGCCTTTTACGAATGGAAAAAACACGGCCGCTGCTCGGGCCTGTCTGCCACCGCCTATTTCGATACCGTCCGGCATGCCTTTGCCAGCGTGACCATTCCGCCGGTGTTCAGCCAGATGTCGAAGACGTTGAACGTCCCCGCCGAGGTGATCGAAGGCGCCTTCCTGGAAAGCAATCCGGGCCTGAAGCGCGACCAGATCACCATCACCTGCAAGGACGGGTTGATTCAAGAGGTTCGCATCTGCCTGACGCCCGACCTGTCGCCGCGCCGCTGCGGCGACGACACGATCCGCGACTGTACGTTGCAGGATGCCGTCCTGGAGGCCATTCGCTGACAGGTGAAGGGTGGCGGGATCGGCTGCATGAAAGGTCTGATCGAGGGGAAGTTTGAAAAAAGGCTTCGTGCAAAGGTGTTGTCCCGACCGCCGTACTGGGGATGGCCTACCGGGTAAAGTCTTGGATCAATTGCCGATCCCGCCTGAGATTGTTCTACCAAACGGCTCTTCCGGCTGCGCGTTAAAGAACCGTTAATCCGATGACGTAGCGTCAAAATCGCGCTGTTGTTCCGCGGGGTGCTGCGAAATGCGTCACTCTTCGACCTTAAGCACGATCTTTCCGACATGGCCCGGCGTCTCGATCCGCCAATGCGCTTGCGGGGCGTCGGCCAGCGCATATTCGCTGTCCATCACCACCTTGAAGGCGCCGCGTTGAATCAGCGGCCAGACATGGGTCTCCACCGCGGCGGCGATCTTGGCCTTCATCAGGTCGGTCTGCGGCCGCAGGGTCGATCCGGTGATGGTCAACCGCCGTGTCATCACCTCGGCAAAGTTGATTTCGGCCTTGGCGCCTTGCAGGAAGGCGATCTGCACCAGCCGCCCGTCATTGGCCAGCGCCTTGATGTTCTTGGCGATATAGCCGCCGCCCACCATGTCGAGGATCAGATCCGCACTGCCGGCCGCTTGCATCAGATGCGACCAGTCGCGTTCGCGGTAGTTCCACGCTTCTTCCGCGCCCAGATCAGTGCAAACCTTGCATTTGTCATCCGTTCCGGCGGTGGCAAAGACCCGCGCGCCCAAGGCCTTGGCGATCTGGATCGCCGTGGTGCCGATGCCGCTGGTGCCGCCATGCACCAGAAACTTCTGTCCCGCCTTCAGCCGCCCGCGCATCACCACGTTCGACCAGACGGTGAAGCAGGTCTCCGGCAGGCAGGCCGCTTCGCGCATCGTCAGGCCCGCCGGAACCGGCAGCGCATGGGTCTCATGGCAGACCGCGTATTCCGCATAGCCGCCGCCCGGCAGCAGCGCGCAGACCTTGTTGCCGATCGACCACCGCGTCACTCCGGGGCCGCATTCCACCACCGTGCCCGAACATTCCAGCCCTGGCAGGGGCGAAGCGTCGGGCGGTGGCGCATAGGCGCCCGCGCGTTGCAGCGCATCGGGCCGGTTCACCCCCGCATAGGCGACGCGGATCACGATCTGGCCATGGCCCGGCACCGGAACGGGAACCGAGCAGGGTTTCAGCACATCCGGCCCGCCGGGGGCGATGATCTCCATCGCCAGCATGGAATGGGAAAGCGTCATGTCTTTGGTCCTTCCATTGGGAACTGGCCGTCAGGTCCGGCTTTGTCCTGGCAGGTCTTCGGGCAGTCTTGGCGCACGAATCCTTTCCAGAACCTTGAAAGGCCCGGAAATCAGCGCCTTGCCCAGCGGATTCGCCATGAATGCGGCTTTCGCCTTTTCAAACTGCATCACGTTCTCGATCCGACGGTCCAGAAAATCCCAGGTCGCCTCGTGCCCGGTGGAATCATCGCCCAGCCAGTAAAGCACCGTCGCACCATAGACCGCCGACAGGCTGGCGCGCTTGGAATACCAGTTGATATCTTCGGACGTATCGCCCAGCGCCACCCAGATTGCATCCGCAGTGCCCCAGATTGCCCGCGCGCCATCCGGCCCATGCAAGGGCAGCGCGAACAGCGCGGTGCCGCGCCGCACCAGTTC
>JBATAV010000083.1:0-2552 GCA_049662025.1 Paracoccaceae bacterium
GGTGATGACGGCGCATGGCCCGGCCAAGAAGGAACCGCCCCCCAGCCTGAAGATCGGCGGCCACCCCACGGCTCAGCCCGCAGGGCCGCAGAAGGTGTCGGGTGTGGCGCGGATCATCGCGGTCGCCAGCGGCAAGGGCGGGGTGGGCAAATCCACCGTCTCCTCCAACCTTGCGGTGGCGCTGGCGCGTCAGGGCCGCAAGGTCGGCCTGCTGGATGCCGACATCCTTGGCCCCAGCCAGGCCAAGATGATGGGCGTCACCGCCCGCCCGCAAAGCCCCGATGGCAAGATCATCGAGCCGGCCACCACGCATGGCGTCAAGATGATGTCGCTGGGACTGATGCTGAAGGAAGGCGAAGCGGTGATCTGGCGCGGCCCGATGCTGATGGGGGCCCTGCAGCAGCTTCTGGGTCAGGTCAACTGGGGCACGCTGGATATCCTGATCGTCGATCTGCCCCCCGGCACCGGCGATGTGCAGCTGACCCTGTGCCAGCGCACCCAACTGACCGGGGCGCTGGTGGTCTCCACCCCGCAGGACGTGGCGCTTCTGGATGCGCGCAAGGCGATCGACATGTTCGCCAAGCTGAAGACCCCGATTTTGGGCCTGATCGAGAACATGTCCACCTATATCTGCCCCAATTGCGGGCATGAGGCGCATATCTTCGGCCATGGCGGCGTCGCGGCCGAGGCCGCAAAGCAGGACCTGCCCTTCCTCGGCGAACTGCCGCTGGCGCTTGAGGTCCGCATTGCCGGCGATGCCGGCATCCCCATCGCGGCGGGCGAGGGGCCGAACGCCGATGCCTACGCAAGACTGGCGCATCGCCTGATCGCCGGCGGCATGGCCTGACCCAACGGCGCGTCGCCAGCCTCGACGCGCTTTCCTGGCCGGAAGCCGCACAAAACGAATCACGCATCCGGGATTTCATGGGAATAGCCCGTGATCCGCCGCCTTCACCGCCTGATTCCGGCGGGAAGGCGCCTGTTTCTGCCGCGTAAACCACCTCATATGCCGCAACTTCCGAAAATAATCGGGATGCCGTGGGAAATATTCTGTCCCGCAACGCCCTACCATATCTAGGGCCTCACTCTGACGTGATCCCAACTGATAGCCGCGTGATCGGTCAAATTGGCACAAGATGCTGCTTTGCGACCGGGCTCCGCACTATATCTCGGGGTGTCTGTCCCAAAATTTCCCTTGCCATCCCATACATACCCATGTCATCCCTTCTCTTACGGAAGATGGATCGGGCAAGACAAACGCAGGGGCAGCGACAGACCCCGAACAAGGCGAACGAAGGCAGCTTCATACAGGCAGCCCCTTTCATCGGACGACAGAGATCCGGCGCGCGAGCGAGCAGACATCTCCCCCAGGTGGCGCGCGTAGCTGGACGCCCAGCGATGGGACAGTGGCGGATCGGGTAGTGGCAGCAACCCGATCCGCCCATTTCCATTTCAAGGCACCGAACCGGGGACGTGAAACGAGTTTTGGCAGAGGCCACGGGACAGATGGCTGAGGCATTCAGAGGCGAGTTCTACCAAAGGGTAGACCAGAAGGCGCGGGTCAGCATTCCCGCCGCCTTTCGCCGCATTCTGGATGCCGACGATGCGCAAAAGGGCGACAAGGGCGGCACCCGCCTTTACATGGTCTACGGTGGCGCGTCGCGGCGCTTTGTCGAATGTTATTCCAAGGCCGGTGCCGATGCCCTGGCTGTCCGGATCGACAACATGGAGCTTGGCTCCGAAGATCGCGAAGAATCCGAACGCGACCTCATCACCCGCTCTGTCATGGTCGAGATCGAACCGGATGGCCGCATCGTCCTGCCGCCAAAAGTGCGCGAGAAGATGGGCTTTCTCGGCGACGATCTGTCCTCGGGCGCCGAGTCGGTCTTTGCCGGTTCCAGCAACAGGTTCAAGCTGTTCCGGCGCGAAGTCTATGAGGCCGAGCCGGAAGGCGACAGCAAAATCGATCCGCTGACCCGAGTGGGCCGCGCCAACCGCAGCGGGTGACGCGATGCCCGCCGCTGCCATGGCCCCCCCGTCCGATCCCCACATTCCGGTCCTGCTTGGGCCGCTCCTGAAGGCCGTTGCCCCGGTCCGGGGGCTTTGGTGCGATGGCACCTTCGGGGCAGGGGGCTATGCCCTGGGCCTGCTGGCCGCGGGGGCTGACCGTGTGATCGGCATCGACCGCGATCCTCTGGCGCATCGGATGGCGGCCCCCCTGCTTGCCGCCCACGAAGGGCGGTTGCAGCTGAAACACGGCACCTTTTCCAACCTCGATACCCTGGCGGGTGAACCGCTGGATGGCGTCGTCCTCGACCTTGGCGTCTCATCCATGCAGCTCGATCAGGCCGAACGCGGCTTTTCGTTCCAGAAAGACGGCCCCCTCGACATGCGGATGAGCCAGGATGGCCCTTCCGCCGCCGATCTGGTCAATTCCGCGGATGAGGCCGAGATTGCCGATATCCTCTTTCACTACGGCGAGGAACGCGCCTCGCGCCGCATCGCCCGCGCCATCCTCGAGGCCCGCGCGCAAGAGCCGATCAGCACCACCC
>JBATAV010000084.1:0-11749 GCA_049662025.1 Paracoccaceae bacterium
GATCAGTGCCTTCGGGCACCATCGCCACCAGTGCCGTGGGCTCGGCCGGGGTTTCCAGCCGCACCGGCAACAGTTCGGCCTCGCCCGGAACCGCCGCAACCAGCGTAGGACCGGCCAGTCCGGGCGCGTCTTCCAGCGTCAATTCCACCGGTTTTGGTGCCAGAACCAGTCGATCGGCCGGCGGCGCGGCCGAACCAACCGCGGCCACGTCATTGACCGAAAGCCCCTGATTGTCAGCGATCTCGCCGCCCGGATCGTCGGGGGCCATTCGCATCGGGCCCTGCATCGCCCGGATCACCGGCACGCCGGAGACATCGCGCACCGCCAGCCTGTAGCCCCAAAACCCCAGCGCCAGCACCAATGCCAGCGAACTGGCCGCACCGGCCAGTTGCACCAGGCGCTGTGCCTTGCCCCGCCTCGAACCTTCCGGTCCGAAACCTGCGGGCACGCCATATTCGGCAAAGTTCCTATCCGCCATCATCGCCTCTGCCCCGGCGGGTTGATCCCGCCTGTGTCCGACTGCTCATCCGGGCGAGGCGCTTGTCAGTCAGCGCATTTCTTCGACCGGCGTCACGCCCAAGATAGCAAGACCTGCGCAAATGACAACGCTTACCGCCCGCGCAAGGGCGATTTTCGCTTGGGATGCGGCCTTGTTGTCCTGGAGGAAGCGCAATTGCGTCTCGTCATTGCCGCGGTTCCACAGTGCGTGGAAGTCGCTGGCCAGTTCATAAAGGAAGAAGGCCACACGATGCGGCTCGTTGTTGCGGGCGGCAATTTCCACCAGGCGCGGCCATTCGGCGATCTTTTTCAGCATGCCGATTTCGGCCACATGGTCCAATTGCGTGTGATCTGCAGCCAGCAAGGAGGCGTCATCCACCGCCAGCCCCGCCTCACGCGCCTTGCGCAAAACGGAATTCACCCGCGCATTGGCATATTGCACATAGAAGACCGGGTTGTCCTTCGACTGCTCCTGCACCTTGTCGAAATCGAAATCCAGCGCCACGTCGTTCTTGCGCGTCAGCATGATGAAGCGGGTGACGTCGGCGCCCACCTCTTCGACCACATCGCGCAGCGTCACGAATGTGCCCGCACGCTTGCTCATCTTGAAGGGCTGCCCGCCCTTCCACAGCTTGACCAGCTGGATCAGCTTGATGTCCAGCGGCACCCGCCCCCCCGACAACGCCGAAACGGCGGCCTTCATCCGCTTGACGTAGCCGCCATGATCGGCGCCAAAGATGTCGATCAGTTGATCAAATCCACGCTGCACCTTGTTGTAATGATAGGCAATATCAGGCGCGAAATAGGTCCATGACCCATCCGATTTCTTCACCGGGCGGTCCACGTCGTCGCCATGCGCGGTTGACCGGAACAAGGTCTGCACACGCGGTTCCCAATCCTCGGGCTCCTTGCCCTTGGGCGCCTCCAGCACGCCTTCATAGATCAGGTCCATGTCGCGCAGCGTCTTGATCGCCGCCTCGATCTCGCCGGTGCCGTAAAGTGCTTTTTCCGATGAATAGACGTCCATCCTGACGCCCAGCGTGGCCAGATCCTCGCGGATCATCTGCATCATCATTTCGGTGGCGAAATCGCGCACCTCGGCCAGCCAATACTGCTCGCCCTTGTCCAGAAGGCTGTCTGCGTACCTGGCCTTCAAGGCCTCGCCGACCGGAATGAGGTAGTCACCGGGATACAACCCCTCGCGGATTTCCGGCTCCAGCCCATTGGCCTCGCGGTAACGCTCATAGGCCGACCGCGCCAGCACATCGACCTGCGCGCCGCCATCGTTGATGTAGTATTCCCGCGTCACATTCCAGCCGGCAAAGGCCAGCAGGTTGGACAGGGCATCGCCCACCACGGCGCCGCGGACATGGCCCACATGCATCGGGCCGGTGGGGTTGGCCGACACAAATTCGACGTTCACCTTCTTGCCGCCGCCAATGTCCGACCGGCCATAGCTGGCACCCACGGCCAACACCTCGCGCACCACACCCTGCCACAGCGCCGCCGACAGCCGCAGGTTCAGAAACCCCGGCCCCGCCACGTCGGTGCCTTCGATGCGCGGATCGAGCATCAGTTCCGTGGCCAGCGCTTCTGCAATCTCGCGCGGCGGTTTGCCCGCCGGTTTTGCCAGCACCATGGCCGCGTTCACCGCCATGTCGCCATGCGCCGCATCGCGCGGCGGCTCGACCGCTACGGCCGAGAGATCAAGCCCACCGGGCAGAACGCCCCCGGCCGTCATCCGGTCAAGGGCATCGACAACTGCGCTGCGGATTTCCGCGAAGAGGTTCATCTGATCAAATCCTGTCTTGCAGGTCTGGCATTGCCAGAGCCGGCAAGACAGGTCAAGCGCCCGGCTCAGGGTTGGCCGTCGCGCCAGTCGTCCAGCGCGGGATTGTCCTCTGGCACGGCAGCAGCCGCGCCGGGGGCTGCCGCATAGGGTGACACGACGCCCCGGCTGCGGAAATAATAAGTCTCGCGCGCGCCAAAATAGAAGGCGACGATCGCACCCAGCAGCCACCAAAGCGGCTCGGGCACCGCGTTCAACCCCACCATCCGCGCCGAAAACGCCACCGGATCGACCATCGCATAGACGAACAGCCCCAGCGTGCCAAAGGCCAGCAAGGGCCGTGGCATCCGGTTCATCCCGTTCACCAGCCGGTCGAACCACGACAGACCGGGGTGCTGGTATTCCTCGCCCAACTGCCGCAGGGCCGCCATCTGCGCTTCGGCTGACAATTCCATCCGCTTGGTGGCCGAGGGCACGAAAACCTCGGCCACGCCCTTGGCCGCCTGCCCCAGCGCACCCAAAGCCGCCGGTCCGCCCAGCACGTTGTCGATCACGCCCATGCTGCCACCCGCGCCCGGTGCTGCGCCTCGGTCAGATGGTATTTCGGCGAAATGAAGCTTTCCGCCCGCAGGATCCAGCCGCCCTTGCCGCCATCACGACGGCGGGCGAACTTGCGGCTGGCGGGCCGTGCATCGGCCAGCGCGTAATAGTAGTTGCGCCGCGCAATGCCATAGGCATCCGCCAGATGCGTCGGTGCCGCCTCATGGGCCATTTGTGCTGCGCGAATGGTCTGCGGCCCGACCGTGCCATCGGGATCGCAAGGATAGCCCATCTGCGTCAGCAGCCGCTGCAACACCTTCACCGCATTGGCGCCCGCGTTGACATACATGTCGAAACATGAGGCCTGCAGCACCTCGGGCAGACTGCCGAGACCGGGGCGGGTGAAGTAATGCTCGACATAGATATCGACCGCCTGCGCCCGCGTCAGCGCCTTGACGTCGCTGATGTCGATCCGCGTATCGCGGTTCACGTCGATCCCCAGACGGCGCAGAGTGTGAATCGTCACCCCGTGGTTCGTCGCCCCACCGGGATCGTCAGGGTCGTTCACGAAGCCGCCCTCGCGGGCGACGATTTCTTCGGCAATTTCTCGGACAGACAGCATGAGCTTCCCTCAAAGGCAAAGCTCCCCCGCGGGCAGGTTGTCAGCAAAGCATTAATGACGGCCAAGACCACCGCGCGGCGCGACCGGCGCGACCGGGGCAACCGTCGGTCAAGATTCTTGCGTTAGCTGCCGGTGTCAGCCTTCGGATCGACGTAGACGCCTTGCTGCTTCAGGGCCTCGACCACTTCCTTGGGCATGTACTTCTCGTCATGCTTGGCCAGGACTTCACTGGCCACGAAGGTGCCGGCATCCATCTTTCCCAAGGCAACCACGCCTTGGCCTTCCGCAAACAAATCCGGCAGAACGCCGGTAAAGCTGACCGGCACCGATTGATTGGTGTCGGTTACCGTAAACGTCACCGTCGCACCCGCGCCGCGGATCAGGCTGCCGTCCTCGACCAGCCCGCCGATGCGGAACACTTCGTTTTCCGACGGCGGCTTTTCCACCACTTCGGTGGGCGAGCGGAAGAAGTTGATCCCGTCGCGTATGGCATATCCGATCAGCCCCGTCGCCACCGCCAGCGCCACGAAGGCCAGCACGATAACCTGAATCCGCCGCTGCTTCTTCAGCCCCTTCAGGCCACGAAACTGGGTCTTGCCGGTTTCCATTCCGCTTCTCCTTTGTCCGTCCGGCCCTACGCCCGATCCGCCACGCCGGTCTTGACCTTGGTCAACCCTGTCAGGGGAAAACCGGGGCCAGCATCAGGCCCGTGGTCTCATCCAGCCCCAGCATCAGGTTGGCGTTCTGGATCGCCTGGCCAGAGCTGCCCTTGGTCAGGTTGTCCAGGACCGCAACCACCACCGCGCGACCGGGAATCCGGTCGCCGACCACCCCGATATGGCAGAAGTTGGAACCTGCGATGTCGCGTGTCGAGGGGAGTGCGCCAAAAGGCAGCACCTTGAGGAACGGCTCATCCACATAGGCCCGCGCCAGCGTCTCGTGTACCGCCTGCGGCTGGCCACGGACATAGACCGTCGCCAGGATGCCGCGGTTCATCGGCAACAGATGCGGGGTGAACTGCACCCGCACCGGCCGTCCGGCGATCTTGCTGAATTCCTGATCGAATTCGCCCAGATGCCGATGCTTGCCGCCCGCCGAATAGGTATGGGTGCCGCCCGACAACTCGGCATGCAGCAGGTTTTCCTTCAACGACCGCCCCGCCCCGCTGACCCCTGCCTTCAGGTCGATCACGATCTCGTCAAGGTCGATCACCCCGCCCGCAATCAGCGGGCGCAGCGCGAATTGCCCGGTGGCGGCGTTGCAGCCGGTGCCGGCCACCAGCCGGGCGCTGCGGATCTCGTCACGGTAGAACTCGGTCAGGCCATAGACCGCTTCCTTCTGCATCTCGAGAGCGGCATGCGGCTGGCCATACCATTTCTCGTAGTCTGCGGGATCGCGCAGCCGGAAATCTGCGCTAAGGTCGACGATTTTCAAATGTTTCGGCAGCTTTACGATAACTTCCTGCGTCGTTGCATGAGGAAGTGCGCAGAAGCACAAGTCAACGTTGGAAAAATCGATTTCTTCGATCTTCACCAAACGCGGCAGATCCAGATGCCGCAGAAACGGGAACACTTCGGCCATCGCCATCCCGGCCTTGCGGTCGGCTGACAGCGCGGTGATCACCATGCCCGGATGGGTGGCGATCAGGCGCACCAGTTCCGCGCCGGTATAGCCCGAGGCCCCGAGAATGGCGATGCGATGGGTCATGGCGTGCCTCCTGATCAGATTCTGGCGGTCCTTTTCCGCCCATCGGCGCTGCATTGCAAGCGGCTTTGCCCCCGCGCCCTAGCCTGCTGGCACCCACTGAACCGCCTCGACCGAAGGCGCGCCGGTGGCCAGCATCACCAGCCGGTCAAACCCCAGAGCGCAGCCCGCTGCCGGGGGCATCAGGGCCAGCGCGTCCAGAAAATCCTCGTCGATCGGATAGCGCTCGCCATAGGTGCGGGCCTTGATTGCCATTTCCGCCTCGAACCGTTTGCGCTGTTCGACCGGGTCTGTCAGCTCGCCAAAGCCATTGGCCAGTTCAACCCCGCAGGCATAGACCTCGAACCGTTCGGCCAGGCGCGGGTCATCGGTGCAGCGGCGCGCAAGTGCCGCTTCGGCGGCCGGGTAACGGTCCAGCACCGTCAACCGCCCCAGCCCCAGATGCGGCTCGACCCGGTCCGACAGGATGCGGCTGAACAGATCCGACCAGCTTTCTCCTGCCATCCGCCGGATTCCCGCCCGGTCCATCTGGGCCGCCAGTGCAGCAGCGTCGGTGGCGCCGGTGTCGTCCATGGTGGCCAGCAGGTCGATCCCGGCATGGGCCGCAAATGCCTCGGCCACCGAGATCCGCGCGAAGGGCTGAGCCGCATCGCAGGTCCGGTCGCGGAACCGCAAGGGGGCCTCGGCGGCCAGGGCCACCCAGGTGCCAATGTCCTCCATCAGCCGGGTATAGGGTTCGCCCACCCGATACCATTCCAGCATGGTGAATTCGGGCGCATGCAGCGGCCCGCGTTCGCGGTTTCGCCAGACGTGGGAAAAGGCGTGTATCCGGGTTTCCCCCGCCGCCAGCAGCCGCTTCATGGCGAATTCGGGCGAGGTGTGCAGATAGATCTCGCGCCCCGCACCATCATTACCGATGGCCGTGGTGCGGAAAGCGTGCAGATGCGCCTCGTTGCCGGGGCTGATTTGCAGCGCCGAAGGATCGACCTCGATGAACCCCTCAACCGTCAGCCAGCCGCGGATCGCGGTCTGGATGCGATTGCGGGCCAAAAGCAGCGGCCTGCGGTCGGCGTGGCGCGAGGGGTGCCACCAGGGCGAAGGGGTCATTTCTGCGGTTCCGTCTGGAAATGCCGGGAAAGATGCGTTAGGGACGCGGCAATCCTCGCCGCAGGGCGGGCCATACCACAAGGAACGCTTCCCGTGAAAGTCATCGCCTCCTCCCTGCGCAAAGGCAACGTCGTCGATATGGACGGCCGTCTGTGCGTTGTTCTCACGGCCTCCAACTTCCATCCCGGCAAGGGCACGCCCACCACCAGCGTCGAGATGCGGCGCATCTCGGACGGGGTGAAGCTGAGCGAGCGCTGGAAGACCACCGATCAGGTGGAGAAGGCCACGGTCGACGAGCGCGACTATGATTTCCTTTACGAGGATGGCGAAGGCTTTCACTTCATGGAGCCGACGACTTACGATCAGGTCGTGGTCACCGAGGACGTGATGGGCGGCAACAAGGTCTATGTCCAGGAAGGCATGCGCTGCTATCTGAAGACGTTTGAAGGGGTTCCGATCGCGCTGGAAGTGCCGCAGAAGATCACGGTGGAGATCACCGAGACCGAGCCGGTGGTGAAGGGGCAGACGGCGTCCTCCAGCTACAAGCCGGCGATGACCACGAACGGGCTGCGGATCATGGTGCCGCCGCATATCGGGGCGGGCACGCGGGTGGTGATCAACACCGATGACGACAGCTATGTCGAGCGCGCCAAGGACTGAGGCGTCCCGACTCGGGACAGGGGCGTGGCCCACGCAATATCAATGGGTTGCCGCTGTCCGATTCAGAGTTCGTTAACACTTTCACCGCAGCAGGGGGCACGTCGCAGGGCGTGCCTTTTCGCTTTTCGGGCCCGTGGCAATGGCTATGCTGGCCCCCGAAACGGGAGCCCGCAATGAACGACAGTCAGGATGCCTACAAACCGGCGCAAATCGCGGCGCTGATCGAGACGGCGGGGGTGGCCAAGGCCACCCTGCCCCTGCACCGGATGTTCACGCTGGCGCTGCTGGCGGGGGCCTTCATCGGCTTTGGCGGCGCGGGCTGGCTGATCACCATGGCGGGCGCCGACGCGGGCTTCGGGCCGCAACGGGTGCTGGCGGGTGTGGTGTTCTCGGTCGGGCTGGTCCTGGTGGTCGTGGGCGGGGCGGAACTGTTCACCGGCAATGCGCTGATGGTGATGGCGGCGGTGGACGGGCGGGTCAGCCTGGGTGCCCTGTTGCGCAACTGGGGCGTGGTCTACCTGGGCAACCTGGTGGGCGCGGTGGGGCTGGCGCTGGCCTTTGGCCTGTCGGGCCTGCTGGATGGGCCGATGGGCGAGGTGGCGGCAAAGGCGGCCTCGGCCAAGGCAGCCCTGCCCTGGGCCGAGGCTCTGGTCCGGGGCGCGTTGTGCAATGCGCTGGTCTGTCTGGCAGTCTGGCTGAGTTTCGCCGCGCGATCGGCGGGCGACAAGATTCTGGCGGTGGTCTGGCCGGTCACGGTCTTCGTGGCGCTGGGGCTGGAGCATTCCATCGCCAACATGTTCCTGATCCCGGCGGGGATCTGGGCGGGGGCCGGAGTGACGGCCGCAGGCGTGGTGGGAAACCTGTTCTGGGTCAGCCTGGGCAATATCATCGGTGGTGCCGGGGGCGTGGCCCTGGCCTATCGCTTTGCCTTCGGGATGATGCGCGGCTAGGCAGGATGGGCAATATTGCCCATCCTACGGGGCCTTTTCGCCCGCTTCGATGCGGAACGGCAGGATGTTGCCGGGCGGCGGCAGCGGGCAGATGGCGAAATCGGTAAAGCCGCAGGGCGGCGTGAAGGCGCGGTTGAAATCGAGGGTGATTTCGCTGGCGGTCATGTCCTCGCCGATCAGGAAGCGCCCGGCGCCGTAGGTTTCGCCCGCCGTGGCGTCGCGGAAGACGAACATCGGCTTGCCGCCTTTCCAATGCGTCGGGGTCAGGGTGACCTTGCGGCCCTGATGGGCAAAGCTGGCGCGATGGGTCAGCGTGACGGCGGCGGTTGATCCGTCTTTCATAGCGACTTCAGCGGCTTGCGGAGCAAAGCTGGTCCATTTGGCGCGGATCACCCATGCGGGGGCGTCCGGGAAGTGGCGCAAGGAGACCTGCGGGGTCAGCGTCAGGTCGCGGACGCGCAAGGCCGGGATGCCGTCGACGCTGTGAATCTCCAGCAGGAACGGATCCGCCCGCAGTTGCGGGAAACCATCGGGGATGGGCTGGAACGGTTGCGGGGCCTTGCCGGGAAGGGCGAATGTGGCGCCTTCGGCACTGAGGGCCAGGGTGCCCAGAAGATCGGGACCGGAGGGCAACTGGATGGCTTGCGCGGCGCCGACAAGATGCGGACCTTGGGTCAGCTCGATGCGGGCGACGAGGTTCAGCCAGCCATCGGGGGCGCAAAGGGCGGCAAGGCGGTTGGCGCGGTGATCAGGAAGGGAGAGCATGGCGGGCCTTGGGGCAATGGATGCGGCGACGGGTGGATCCCGGCCGCCGGGTCAGATGCGGCGGCGGAGGTCGGCGATATCGACGGTTTCCACATAGCGCGGGATATTGCGCCACAGGGTATGAAAGCCGTAGCCGCCGTTCAACAGCTCGTCCAGCGCGGCGGCATGAGTCCAGCCCTGTTCGACCATGCGGAAGACGGCGGCGATGGTGCCGGTGCGGTCGGCGCCGTGGTGGCAATGGAGCAGAACCGGGCCATCGGCGCGGGCCTTCGCGATCAGCTGCATGACCTTGACCACCTGCGCGCCGTTCCGGGCGCCGACATGGCGCGACATCATCGGCAAGCGGTGCAGGATCAGGCCGGAGCCTTTGGCCAGCGGGGCGTCATCAACCGTCTGGCGCAGCGAGATGACATGGCGGATGCCAAGGGCTGCCAGCCCGGCGAAGCCTTCGGCATCGGGCTGGGCGGCGCGGTAGAGATCGGGTGTGATGCGGTGCAGGTTGGGCGCCCCTTGCAGCGGCACGGGTGCGGCCCATTGCGCAGGGCGCGGTGTATCGGCAAAGGCTGGGCTGACCATCGCCGCCGCCAGCAGGGCCAGGACTTGGCGGCGCGACGGTGGGTGGTGCGTCATCAGGCCGCCTCGAACCCGATCTTGTGGCGCAGGAACAAGGTTGCCTTGTTGCCGACCGAGGCAGGGTCGCCGGTGGTGAGGAATTTCGACTGTTTGCCGGGCCCGTGGAATTCGGGGCGGCGGGTCAGGTAGTCGGAGAGCGACTCGGCCACCAGATTGGCCTGGCTGTAGAGTTTGACCTTGGGTCCGAGAGCGTCCTGGAACACCTTTTCCATCAAGGGGTAATGGGTGCAGCCGAGGATTGCGGCCTCGGGGTTGGGCATGCGGCGGCGCAGCGCCTCGACGTGGGAGCGCACGAGGGCCTCGGCCAGGATTTCGTCGCCCTGCTCGATCGCATCGACGACGCCGCCGCAGGGCTGCGCCTCGACATCGACGCCGATGGCGCGGAAGGCCAGTTCGCGCTGGAAGGCGCGCGAGGCGACGGTGGCGGGGGTGGCGAACAGGGCGACGTGCTTGACGGCAACCTCGCGCGGCGGGGAATTGTCGCCCCATTGGCGTTCGGTCAGGGCCTCGATCAACGGGACGAAGACGCCGAGGACGCGCTTTTCCGGCGGCACCCAGGTTTCCTGCATGCGGCGAAGGGCGGCGGCGGAGGCGGTGTTGCAGGCAAGGATCACCAGATCGCAGCCCTCGTCCCACAGCCGCTGGGTGGCCGCACAGGTCAGGGCGAAGATGTCATCGGCGCTGCGCACGCCATAGGGGGCGTGGGCGTTGTCGCCGAAGTAGACGAAGGGCACCTGCGGCAGGCGTCTGGTGACGGCATCCAGCACCGTCAGCCCGCCAAGCCCCGAATCGAAGATGCCTACCGCCATGCTGTGCCCCTTTTTCCACCCCGTAGGCCAAACCTGACCTTGAACTGGCCGCGATCATAGGCAGAAGGCCGGGCGGGCGGAAGGGCTGGCCGCAGTTGGGACTTTTCCGCCCGTTACGGCATTTACATCAGAACAGGTTTTCCCCAGAAGCATGGCTTGTGGTAGCGTGTTGCCGGTTTGAAGGGGTGGGCCGATGGATTGGGACAAGTTGCGGATTTTCCATGCCGTGGCCGAGAAGGGCAGTCTGACCCATGCGGGCGACGTCCTGCACCTCAGCCAGTCGGCCGTCAGCCGGCAGATCCGGGCGCTGGAGGAAAGCCTGGCGGTGACGCTGTTTCACCGCCATGCGCGGGGGCTGATCCTGACCGAACAGGGCGAGTTGCTGTATGATGCGACCCAAGCCATGGTCAAGCGGCTGGACGCCACCGCCGCACGCATCCGTGACAGCGAGGACGAGGTGTTTGGCGAGTTGCGCGTCACCACGACGACGGGGTTCGGCACGCTGTGGCTGGCGCCGCGTCTGGCGCGTCTCTATGAGAAATTCCCCAGCCTGAAGATCGACCTGATGCTGGAAGAGCGCGTCCTGGACCTGCCGATGCGCGAGGCGGATGTGGCCATTCGCATGAAGGAACCCAGCCAGGCCGACCTGATCCGCAAGCGGCTGATGAACATCAAGATGCGGCTCTATGCGACCCCGGAATACCTGGCGATGAACGGCACGCCGCAGAGCATGAACGACATGACCCAGCACCGGCTGATCAGCCAGCATGCGGGCACGCCGCAGGTGCAGGCCGGCGCCAATCTGGTGCAGGAGTTGATGAGCCACGACATCCCCTCGACCCTGACGGTGAACAACTATTTCGGCGTTCTGCAGGGCGTTCTGAACCACCTGGGCATCGGCGTGATGCCCGACTACATCACCGAGGATTTCCCCCATCTGGTGCGGGTGCTGCCCGAGGTCGAAAGCGGTGAGGTGCCGGTATTCCTGGCCTATCCCGAAGAGTTGCGCCATTCCAAGCGGGTCGCCGCGTTCCGCGATTTCGTCACCGATGAGATCATGACCTATCGGCGGCGTCAGCAGCCCTGAAGGGGGTTGCATATCATAGGTATGCAAACAACGCATGACGGGAATGCTGCAAGTGCGGCATTCGATCCCTTGCGCAGTTCACTCACAGTCCATAAATGTCACCGCGAGGCGATGATTGAGGTTTCTCTTGTCGTCTCATACCTCCCTGTTGGACTTGGCCGGGCCTCGTGTCCGGCCTCTTTTTTTCAACCTGCCGGATTTTCGACCAGGCGCGCCCGGCGGCGGGTCAGGAAGGCGCGGTCGGCGTCCGAGGGCGCAAGGGCGATGGCGCGGTCATAGGCGGCGCGGGATTCGGCCACCCGGCCAAGCCGGAACAGGTATTCGGCACGGGCGGCGTGGTAGGGTTGATATCCCTCAAGCTCTGCCCCAAGCGCGTCGATCCGGGCAATCCCCACCTCTGCGCCCTGCCCTTCGGCCCACTGCGCTTCGGTCATGGCAACCGCATGGTTCAGCATGATCACCGGACTGGGCTCAAAGTCATGCAAGGCCGCGTAGAGGGCGGCGATCTGCGGCCAGTCGGCGCCGCCGGGTGCCGCATGCTGCGCGGCGATGGCGGCCTTGATCTGGAACGGGCCGGGGCGGGCG
>JBATAV010000085.1:0-13041 GCA_049662025.1 Paracoccaceae bacterium
CTGCCGAAGATGATCGTGGCGGCGCCAAGCCCGGCCTCAGCCCGCGCAAGACGGATCGCGAGCGCGATGACCGCGCCACCGACCGCGGATCGAAAGGCAAGGTCGATGACGGCCGCCGTGTCGGCAAGCTGACACTGACCGCCGCGCTGGAAGGTGAAGGTGGGCGCACGCGCAGCCTTGCCGCGATGAAGCGCAAGCAGGAAAAGGCCCGCGCCAAGGCGCTTGGTCTGGGTCAGAAGGCCGAAAAGCAGGTGCGCGACGTGCAACTGCCCGAAACCATCGTGGTCAGCGAGCTTGCCAACCGGATGGCCGAACGGGCTGCGGATGTGGTGAAAAGCCTGATGAAGATGGGCATGATGGTGACGATGAACGAACCCATCGACGCCGATACCGCCGAACTGGTGATCGAGGAATTCGGCCACCGCGCCGTCCGGGTCTCGGACGCCGATGTCGAACAGGTGATCGACTCGGTTCAGGACAAGGCCGAGAACCTGCAAACGCGCCCACCGATCGTGACCATCATGGGCCACGTCGACCATGGCAAGACCAGCCTCTTGGACGCCATCCGCCACGCCAACGTGGTGTCGGGCGAAGCCGGTGGAATCACCCAGCACATCGGCGCCTATCAGGTGACGGCGTCGAACGGGGCAGTGATCAGCTTCCTCGATACGCCCGGCCACGCCGCGTTTACCTCCATGCGCGCCCGTGGCGCGCAGGTAACCGATATCGTGGTGCTGGTGGTGGCGGCCGATGACGCGGTGATGCCGCAGACCGTCGAAGCCATCGCCCATGCCAAGGCCGCCAAGGTGCCGATGATCGTGGCGATCAACAAGTGCGACAAACCCGATGCCAACCCGCAAAAGGTGCGCACCGATCTTCTGCAGCACGAGGTGGTCGTCGAGGCCATGTCGGGCGACGTGCAGGACATCGAGGTTTCGGCCAAGACCGGCAAGGGCCTGGACAAACTGCTTGAAGCCATCGCGCTGCAGGCCGAGATTCTGGAACTGAAGGCGAACCCGAACCGGTCCGCCATGGGTGCCGTGATCGAGGCAAAGCTGGACGTGGGCCGCGGTCCGGTGGCCACCGTTCTGGTGCAGAACGGCACGCTGAAGAAGGGCGACATCTTCGTTGTCGGCGAGCAGTGGGGCAAGGTTCGCGCCCTGATCAACGACCGGGGCGAGACCGTCACCGAAGCCGGGCCCTCGGTTCCGGTCGAGGTGCTTGGCTTGTCGGGAACGCCCTCCGCGGGCGACGTCTTGAACGTGGTCGATACAGAAGCCCAGGCGCGCGAGATCGCGGATTACCGCGAAAAAGCCGCCAAGGACAAACGCGCTGCTGTCGGGGCCGCCACCACGCTGGAACAGCTGATGGCCAAGGCCAAGGCCGATCAGGACGTGTCGGAACTGCCGGTTCTGGTGAAGGCCGACGTTCAGGGTTCTGCCGAAGCCATCGTTCAGGCGCTGGAAAAGGTCGGCAACGACGAGGTCCGCGTCCGTATCCTGCACGCGGGTGTCGGCGCCATCACCGATAGCGACGTGGGCCTGGCCGAAGCCAGCGGTGCGCCGATCATCGGCTTCAACGTACGGGCCAATGCCACGGCGCGCGTCTCGGCCCAACAGAAGGGGGTCGAGATCCGCTATTACTCGATCATCTACGACCTGATCGACGACATCAAGAAAGCCGCCTCTGGCCTGTTGAAGAACGAAGTGCGCGAGCATTTCATCGGCTATGCGAAGATCCAGGAGGTCTTCCGCATCACCGGTGCAGGCAATGTGGCGGGCTGTCTGGTTACCGAAGGCGTGGCACGCCGGTCGGCCGGCGTACGGCTTTTGCGCGACAGCGTGGTGATTCACGAAGGCACGCTGAAGACGCTGAAGCGCTTCAAGGACGAGGTCAAGGAAGTGCAGTCCGGTCAGGAATGCGGCATGGCGTTCGAACGCTATGAGGATATTCGCGCAGGCGATGTGATCGAGATCTTCGAGCGTGAGGAAGTTGTGCGCACGCTGGCCTGAGGCTTGGTGCCCGCTTGCGGTCAAGACAAACGGAAAAGGCCGGGCAATGCGCCCGGCCTTTTTCGGTGTCGTCACTTGCGGCCTCAGGCGGCGCGCAGCGGTGCAACGGGCGTCCCGACATAGGTCTTGTCCCCGACCCGGACGATCATCTTTCCGTCTTCCGTCTGGCCTACAAAAAGGCCTTGCACCGATACACAGCTGCCGATGGAAATCGTGCGCAGCATCTGATTTCTCCCCCAAGAACCAAAGCTGGCGCCAGAATAGCGACAGTCCCGGCAAACGAAAGCAAAATGTTCACGATTGCGTTACAGCCAATCGCGCAGGATCGGGATCAGCGGCAGGTCGGCGGGGGGCATCGGGTAGTCGCGCAGCCGTCCGGGCGGCACCCAGGCCAGGGTCTGGCCTTCCTGCGCCTGCGGAATGCCTTCCCAGCGGCGGCAGGCAAACAGCGGCATCAACAGGTGAAAGTCGTCATAGCTGTGGCTGGCAAATGTCAGCGGCGCGAGGCAGGATCTCCAGGTGTCGATACCCAGCTCTTCGCGCAATTCGCGGATCAGGCAGGCCTCCGGCGTCTCTCCCGGCTCGACCTTGCCACCGGGAAATTCCCACAGGCCCGCCAAGGACTTGCCTTCCGGGCGCTGGGCCAGAAGTACCCGGCCGTCGGCATCGATCAGCGCGACGGCCGAAACCAGAAGTGTCCTCAAGACCGGTAATCCGCGTTGATCTCGATATAGCGGGCGGTCAGATCGCAGGTCCAGACAGAGCGCCTGGCCCGGCCGAGTCCCAGATCAACCGCAATGACCAATTCGGGCGCCTGCATGTAGGCAGCACCCGCCTCCTCGGTGTAAGAAGCTGCCCGCCAGCCGTTTTCGGCCACCAGGATATCGCCGAAGCGGATGGTCAATTTGTCGCGGTCTGCCTGCGCCCCGGATTTGCCGATGGCGGCAACGATGCGGCCCCAGTTCGGGTCTTCGCCCGCCACGGCCGTCTTGACCAGCGGCGAGTTGGCGATGGCAAAGGCAACCTTGCCTGCGTCCTCGTCACTGGCAGCACCCGTCACCCGCACCTCGACCAGCTTGGTCGCCCCTTCGCCGTCGCGCACCACCTGCAATGCCAGATCGCGCATCACCCCGGCCAAAGCCGTCTCGAAAGCCTTGGCAACCGTTCCCTTCACCTCGGCCGCCGCGGATTTCCCGGTGGCCGCAATCAGCAGGGTGTCCGAGGTCGAGGTATCGCTGTCCACCGTGATCGAGTTGAAGGTGGCGCCGACATTGCGGTCCAGCATCTTCTGCAAGGCCGCCGGCGCAATCTTTGCATCGGTGAAGATATAGACCAGCATCGTCGCCATGTCGGGCGCAATCATCCCCGACCCCTTGGCGATACCGGCAATATGGATCGTGCCGCCGTCGCCCTGCACCGTGGCCGCCGCTCCCTTGGGGAAGGTGTCGGTGGTCATGATCGCCTCGGCGGCCATCTGGATGCCCGCTTCCGACAGATCGGCCGTCAGTGCCGGCACCATGGCGCTGATCTTTTCATGCGGCAAAAGCTCGCCGATCACCCCGGTTGACGATGAAAAGACACGCGCGGTTGGCAGGCCCATCACCTTGGCCACGCCCTCCGTCACCGCCGCCACGGCAGCGTCGCCCTGCTTGCCGGTGAAGGCGTTGGAATTGCCCGAGTTCACCACGATCGCAGCACCTGCGCCCGCTGGCACCTTTGCCGCCAGCTTGGCCTGACAGTCGCGCACGCAAGCGGATCGGGTCGAAGACCGGGTGAACACCCCGGCCATCGATGTGCCTGGGGCCAGCCGCACCAGCATCACATCCTTGCGGTGCAGGTACTTGATACCAGCGCCGATGGCCGCGAATTCGGCCCCTTCAATGACCGGAAGCTGCGGAAAAGCTGCCGGGGCCAGCGGCGAGACCGGCTTCATCGCCTTTTTCGCCGCCGCGACCACATCGGCCACCGCCCCCGAGACTGCACCGCTCACCGCCTCGGCCATCGGGCCTGCGGCGGCACCAATGTTGTCCTTCAGCTTCCGCACCTTCCTTTTCAGTGCCTTGGCTTCAGCTTTCCAGTCGGTCTTGGCCATCGAAAGTCCCCCAAAATCTCCGGGCAGTGTCCGGGCGGTTCAGTTGATCAGGTCGGTCTTCTTCAGCAGCGTCGGGTCGATGCCTTCGCCCGGCTTCTCGATCTTGGCCGCCCCGGTCAGCTCTGCCACCTTGGCGTCGATTGCCTTGGTCTCGATCTCGCCGGCCAGCTCGTCGCGCAACTCGTCCAGCGTGGGCTTGTCGGCGATGCGGGTTTCCTGAACAAGGATCAGGTGCCAGCCGAAATCGGTTTTCACCGGGCCGACAAGCTTGCCAACCTCGGCCCCGACCACCGCATCCTCGAACGGCTTTACCATCATGCCCAGGCCGAACCAGCCCAGGTCGCCACCCGTGGCGCCCGACCCGGTGTCGATGGAATTGGCCTTGGCCAGCTCGGAAAAATCAGCGCCACCTTCCAGTTCGGCCTTCAACTCCTTGGCCTTCTCCTCGGTTTCCACCAGGATATGCGCGGCGTGGTATTCTGTCTGCGGCGCCGCATCCTTGAACTTTTCGTCATAGGCGGCCTGCAATGTGGCGTCGGTCACGGCGGCCTTGACCACGCCATCAATCACCACCCCCGACAGATACGACCGCCGGTCATTGGTCACGTTCGCATCGTCGCGGGCAGACATCGCGGCCTTCGACTGCGACAGCGTTTCTTGCTGGATCAGCTGGTCCAGGATGCCCTTGAACAGCACGTCATCGGGCAGCGCCTGATACTGTGCGGGCAGGTTTTCGCGCAGCGCGATCATCTGTCCCAGCGTGATCTGGGTACCGTTCACACTGGCCACCACGGTCGCAGCGGTTTCACCTTCGGCCCAGACTGGCGCGGCCAGTGCTGTGGTCAGGGCAAATCCAGCCCAGAATCCTGCCATTTTTGCCATTTTCACTTACTCCTGATCGGCGCGCAGCCTGCGCAACGTTGACACTCCGGGACCATCCCCTTACATCGCGACAGTCGCGTGAGACGGGTGCCTGAAAGAGGTCGGGCCGGTCCTTCTTGGTTCTTCTATGGAAGGCATCGAGGGCGGGCAAGGCCAAGACCTCGTGATCACGCAAAAGGCCGCCCACGGAGAGAATATGCTAGGACTTGGAACGCTCGCGCGGAAGGTGTTCGGTTCGCCGAATGACCGCAAGGTGAAATCGGTCCGCCCGCTGGTGGCGAAGATCAACGCGCTGGAGCCGGAGTTTGCCGCGCTCAGCGATGAAGGGATCATCGCCAAGACCCGCGAATTCCAAAAGCGCGTGCAAGAGGGCGGCGAAGAGCTGGAAGCGATCCTGCCCGAAGCCTTTGCCAACTGCCGCGAGGCAGCCAAGCGTGCCCTTGGCCTGCGCGCCTTTGACGTGCAGCTGAAGGGTGGCATCTTCTTGCATCAGGGCAACATCGCCGAAATGCGCACCGGCGAAGGCAAGACCTTGGTCGCCACCTTTCCGGCCTATCTGAACGCGCTGACAGGCAAGGGTGTGCATGTCGTCACCGTCAACGACTATCTGGCCAAGCGCGATGCCGACTGGATGGGCAAGGTTTACGCCCATCTCGGCCTGACCACCGGCGTGGTCTACCCCTATCAGGGCGAGCAGGAAAAGCGCGAGGCCTACCGCGCCGACATCACCTATGCCACCAACAACGAACTGGGCTTCGACTATCTGCGCGACAACATGAAATCGTCGATCGACGAGATGGGCCAGCGCGGCCATTTCTTCGCCATCGTAGACGAAGTGGACTCCATCCTGATCGACGAGGCGCGGACGCCGCTGATCATTTCCGGCCCCGCATCCGACCGCAGCGAGCTCTACACCGCCGTCGACAAGCTGATTCCGCATCTGACCGCCGAGGATTTCAAGCTCGACGAAAAGCAGCGCCAGGTCACCTATACCGACCAGGGCAACGACACCATCGAAGACCTGCTGCGGCAAGCCGAGGTGCTGCCCGAGGGGCAGATGCTGTTTGATCCCGAAAGCACCACCATCGTCCACCACATCAACCAGGCCCTGCGCGCCCATAAGATGTTCATGAAGGATCAGCACTATATCGTCCGCGACGGCGAGGTGATGCTGATCGACGAATTCACCGGCCGGATGATGAAGGGCCGCCGCCTGTCGGATGGTCTGCATCAGGCGATCGAGGCCAAGGAAGGTGTGAAAATCCAGGCCGAGAACGTGACGCTGGCCTCGGTCACCTTCCAGAACTACTTCCGCCTCTACAACAAACTGGCCGGCATGACCGGCACCGCGGCCACCGAGGCCGAGGAGTTCATGCAGATCTACGGACTTGGCGTGATCGAAGTGCCGACCAACCGCCCGGTGGACCGCAAGGACGAACACGATCAGGTCTACCGCAGCGCGCGCGAGAAGAATGACGGCATTCTGGTCTCGATCAAAGAGGCGCATGCCCTGGGTCAGCCGATCCTTGTGGGCACCACCTCGATCGAAAAGTCCGAACAACTGTCCGAACTGCTGAAGAAAGACGGCATTCCGCACAACGTGCTGAACGCCCGCCAGCACGAACAAGAGGCGAAGATCGTCGCCGATGCCGGCAAGCTGGGGGCTGTCACCATCGCCACCAACATGGCCGGTCGCGGTACCGACATCAAACTGGGCGGCAACGTCGAATTCAAGGTGATGGAGGCGATCGCCGCCGACCCCGACGCCCACCCTGACGAGCTGCGCGCCAAGATCGAGGCCGAGCATCTGGATGAGGAAGAGGCCGTGAAAAAGGCCGGCGGCCTTTACGTCCTCGGCACCGAACGCCATGAGTCCCGCCGCATCGACAACCAGTTGCGCGGCCGCTCGGGCCGTCAGGGCGACCCCGGTCGCTCGTCGTTCTTCCTGTCGCTGGACGATGATCTGATGCGCATCTTCGGCAGCGAACGGCTGGACAAGATCCTCTCCAGCCTGGGCATGAAGGAAGGCGAAGCCATCGTTCACCCCTGGGTCAACAAATCGCTGGAAAAGGCCCAGGCCAAGGTCGAAGGCCGCAACTTCGACATCCGCAAGCAGCTTCTGCGCTTTGACGACGTGATGAACGACCAGCGCAAGGCGATTTTCGGCCAGCGGCTGGAAATCATGCAGGCCGAAGACGTCACCGAAATTGCCATGGACATGCGCCATCAGGTGATCGACGACCTGATCGACGAATTCATGCCGCCGCGCACCTTTGCCGACAGATGGAACGTCGAAGGCCTGCGCGACGCTGCCCGTGAAAAGCTGTTCATGGACATGCCGATTGCCGATTGGGCCGCCGAAGAGGGTGTCGATCAGGGCGCGATGTCCGAACGGATCATCGAAGCCTCCGACAAGATGATGGCCGAAAAGACCGAAGCCTTCGGCAAGCCGACAATGGAAAACATCGAAAAGCAGCTTCTCCTTCAGGCCATCGACGGCAAATGGCGCGAACACCTGTTGCGGCTGGAACACCTGCGCTCGGTCATCGGCTTCCGCAGCTATGCCCAGCGCGACCCCTTGAACGAATACAAGACCGAGGCCTTCCAGCTGTTCGAGACCATGCTGAACTCGCTGCGCACCCAGGTCTGTGAACAGCTTAGCCGCATCCGCCCCCTGTCCAAGGAAGAGCAGGAACAGATGATGGCGCAGATGCTGGCCCAGCAACAGGCGCAGGCAGGCGGCGAGGCCAAGATCTCGGTGGTACCGAAAACGGCTGCCGAAGCGGCTTCTCCGGCGGCTGCCATGGCGGGCGCGCGGCTGGACGGGTTCGACGAGGCCGATCCCGCCACCTGGGGCAGTCCGGGGCGCAACGACATGTGCCCCTGCGGCTCGGGCGAGAAGTTCAAACACTGCCACGGCAAGCTGGTCTGATCCGGGCCCGATCGGCACCAAATACGGCAACAAGGGGGCGGCGAGGTCGCCCCTTTCGCATTTCCGGCCCTGAAGCCCGGTTCCGCGCTGGAAACATTCCCCAGTATGGCCACCGGATTGCCCGCTTTGGCAGTCAGTATGTCCCCGATGAAATCCTCTTTCCGGGGCGAAAATGGACAAGAAGAAATCCGTGATCCGCGCTGGTGCCGTTCTGGTGGTTGCCTTGGCAGCCGGGCATCTGGTGCAGACGATGAATGCCGACAAGGGCCTTGCTGCGGCGGAAAACCCCACGGCGGTTGAACAGGTTTCGGCCGGGCCCGAAGCGGCCGCGAAAGCCACCGAGGCCGCAGTACCCGTCAATTCGGCGATCCCGTCTGCCGCCTCTCTGACAGCCCCTGCGGCGGCACCCGCAGAAGCCGCAGCCGCCGCGCCAGCCGAAGTCCTGCCCGAGGTGGTTGTAACCGCACCCGCCACTCCGGCTCCGGACGTGGCCGAAACGCCGATCCTTGCCGCGCTTCCCGATCTGCCCGGCACGCCGCCGACAGAGCCCGATCCCGCCCTGCCCGCAATCGGCACCGACCTTGCCGAGCAGCCTGCCGCTGCCGACACCCCGACCGCGCCGGAAATGGCGGATCTGTCGCCCACCGATGCCGCTCCGGCAACCGATCAACCCGCAATGGCAGTTGCCGATTGCGCCATGAACCTGGCCCTGACTGCCGGCCCGCAGGCGATGATTGCAGTCTCGATCACCGCGCCCTGCCGTGCCGGTCAGCGCGTCGTGCTGCGCCATGCCGGGCTTGCCGTTGCCGAATTGCTGTCTGATACCGGGTCATTGATGCTCGATTTCCCCGCGCTGAATGCCGCTGGCGAAGTCTCCGTCCTGTTCCCCGATGCCGAGGTGTTGCGCGACAAGGTCGCCGTGCCGGATGCCGCCACCGCCCACCGCTTTGGCGTGCAATGGATGGCCGATGATGCCTTCCAGCTTCACGCTTTCGAAAAGGGTGCCGACTACGGCGAGCCCGGTGATGTTCACGCCGATGCGCCTGTCTCGCCCAATGGCGGCTATCTGGTCGCGCTGGGCAACCCGACGCTGGATTTCCCGATGATGGCGCAGGTCTACACCTGGCCCGCCGATCCAGCGGTTGCCGTTGAGGTGGCAATAGAATCCGTCGTGACGGAAACCACCTGCGGCCGCGAATTGCTCGGCGAAGTGGTTCAGTCGCAAGGCGGGGCCGTCATTGTCGCCGATCTGACGCTGGCCATGCCCGAATGCGATGCCGTGGGCGACATTCTGGTGTTGAAGAATCCCGGCCAGGACGTGACACTCGCCGCGAACTAAAGGTTCTGGCGGGCATCGCATGTGGGTGAAGGCTGGACGCGCGGCGGTACTCGCCGCGCTTCTGATTCAGGGGTTGCCTGCATCGGCGCAGGACGTGACGCTGATCGCGCGCGAAGGCAACATCGTGCTGAATGGCAGCCTTCAGGGCTTTGACGGCGAATTCTACCGCATCCAGACCTCCTATGGCCTGTTGACCGTAGATGGACAGGGCGTCATCTGCGAAGGCCCCGCCTGCCCCGATCTGACTGCACCCAAGGCCACAATCCGGCTGGTCGGGGCGCCCGATGCCGGGGACAGGCTGTTGCCGGGTCTGTTTCGCGCCTTTGCCGAAGGGCGGGGGCTGATCTACCAGCAAGGCCCCGGCCCCGGCTATTCCGCGCTGATTCTCGATCCCGAAAGTCGCAAGGAACTGGCCGAGATCAGCTTTGCGCCGATGCTGCCCGATGCCGCCTCCTCAGCACTGCAGGATGGCGCGGCGGAGTTGAAGGTCTCGTCACGCGCCGAAGAGCCTTTCGGGTCGCGCGCGGTGGCACTGGATGCCCTGGTGCCGATCATGGCACCCGACAACCCCACACCTGAGGTTTCGACCGTGGAACTGGCCGCCGCCCTGTCGGGCGATGCGAAGAACTGGGCCGACCTTGGCGGCCCCGACATGCCCATCGTCCTGCACGCGCTGGCGCCGGACACCGATCTGGCCCGCGCGCTGGCAGATCGTCTGGGCACACCGATCAAGGCTGATGTGGTGCATGACGACATGGCCGCACTGGCCGAGGCCGTGGCCAAGGACCCCTGGGCGCTGGCGATCACCGGCCGGGCCGAGGTGGGGCCGGCGCGGCTCCTGCCGCTGACCGACAGCTGCGGGTTCCCGCTTCTGCCGACCTCGATCTCGGTCAAGGCCGAAGACTATCCGTTGGCGTTGCCGCTGTTCCTGCTGACCCCGCCGCGCCGTCTGCCGCTTCTCGCACGCGAGTTTCTGGAGTTTCTGGCCACCCCGGCGGCCGAATCAGTCGTTGCGCGCGCGGGCTTCATCGACCGGTCCACCGAACGCGCGCCGATGACGATGGATGGCCTGCGCCTGATCAATGCCATCCAGGGCGCGGGCGAAGATGTCACCCTTGCCGACCTGAAGCGGCTGGTGGCGCTGATGGACGGAGCCGACCGCGTGTCGCTGACCTTCCGATTTGAAGACGGATCCACGGCGCTGACGCCGTCCAGCCAGGAAAACATAGCCGATCTGGCACGGCTGATCGCCTCGGGCGGCTTTGCCGGCGAGGCGCTGGTGCTGGCCGGGTTCTCGGATGGCTCTGGCGCGGCTGAGGCCAACCTGGCCCTGTCGCTGGAACGCGCCGCCCGCGTGGCGACCGAATTGCAGGCCGCTGCCCCGGACCTGCGCCCCGACCAGATGCCCCGAATCGAAGGCTTTGGCGAGGCGCTGCCGACGGCCTGTGATGAGACCGCCGCCGGTCGCCACTTGAATCGTCGGGTAGAGCTGTGGCTGGTGCCGGATTTCGACACCACGGTTACAGATAGCCCTGAGAGCGGAAACTGAGTTCGCGCGATTTGCCGATGATCAGGTGGTCGTGCAGCACGATGCCCAGCGTCTGGCAGGCATCCTGCACCTGGGCGGTCATCGAGATATCGGCCTCGGACGGCGTCGGGTCGCCCGAAGGGTGGTTGTGCACCAGGATCAGTGCACTGGCGTTCAGCTCGAGCGCGCGCTTGACCACTTCGCGCGGGTAGACCGGCACATGGTCAACCGTGCCTTTGGCTTGTTCTTCATCGGCGACAAGCACATTCTTGCGATCCAGAAACAGAATGCGGAACTGCTCGGTCTCGCGGTGGGCCATGGTGGTGTGGCAGTAGTCCAACAGCGCGTCCCAGCTGGACAGGATCGGCCGGTTGATCACGCGGGCACGCATCATCCGCTGGGCGGCGGCCTCAACGATCTTCAGCTCTTGCACCACCGTCTCGCCCACGCCTCTTACCATCAACAGCCGTGCCACCGATGCGGTGATGACCCGATTGAAATCGCCGAACGTGTCCAGCAAAAGCCGGGCCAGCGGTTTCACATCCTGCCGGGGAATGGCGCGGAACAGCACCAGCTCCAACAGCTCATAGTCCGGCATAGCAGTGGCGCCGCCTTCCATGAATCGGCTGCGCAGGCGTTTGCGATGATCGGCGATATAGCTGGGCAGCTTGCCAGGCAGCGATGCGGCCATCGCCTCATCGTCCTCCCCTTCAGGAAGGAAAAGCGGAAGCGAAGCGTCTGAAAAGCCCTTTGCCATGCCGGGCAGGCTGGCACGAGGATGATGAAGGATTGGTTAACCGGAACAAGACGCTGGATGGGGAATATTTCCCATCCTGCGGGTCACCCCTTCATCCCCTCCCAGAACCCCTTGACCTTGGCAAAAAAGGAATGCCCCTCGGGATTGTTCTCTTCGCTCAACTTTTCAAACTCGCGTAGCAGTTCCTTCTGCCGCGCCGTCAGGTTCACCGGGGTTTCCACCGCCAGTTCGATCACCATATCGCCGGTGCCCGCCCCACGCAGCGCCGGCAGCCCTTTGCCGCGCAGCCGCATCTGCTTGCCCGATTGCGCGCCTGAAGGCACCTTCACCCGCGCCTTGCCGCCGTCGATCGTAGGCACCTCGACCTCGCCCCCCAGAGCGGCCGCAGGCATCGAGATCGGCACCCGGCAGAACAGATGCACGCCGTCGCGCTGGAAGATCGCGTGTTCCTTCACTTCGATGAAGATGTACAGATCGCCCTGCGGCCCGCCACGCAGGCCGGCTTCGCCTTCGCCCGCCAGCCGGATGCGGGTGCCGGTTTCCACGCCCGCCGGAATGTTCACCGAAAGCGCCCGTTCCTTTTCCACCCGGCCCGCGCCATGGCAGCTTCGGCAGGGGTTCTTGATCGTCTGGCCCATGCCATTGCAGTTCGGGCAGGTCCGTTCGACGGTGAAAAAGCCCTGCTGGGCGCGCACCTTGCCCATGCCCGAACAGACCGGGCAGGTCACCGGCTCGGCGCCGCCCTCGGCGCCGGTGCCACGACAAGTATCGCAGGTGACCGATGCCGGGACATTGATGGTTTTCTGGGCGCCCTTGTAGGCCTCTTCCAGCGTGACGCGCAGGTTATAGCGTAGATCCGATCCGCGCTGGGCGCGCGACCGACCGCCGCCACCGCCGCCACCCCGGCCCATGAAGTCGCCGAACAGATCCTCGAACACATCCGAAAAGGCCGATGCGAAATCGCCTTGCTGGCCATAGCCGCCGCGCGGCCCGCCACCCCCCATGCCGTTTTCAAAGGCCGCATGACCGAACCGGTCATAGGCTGCCTTTTTCTGATCGTCCTTCAGGACTTCGTAGGCTTCGTTCACTTCCTTGAATTGCGATTCCGCCTCGGGGTTGTCCGAGTTGCGGTCAGGGTGCAATTCCTTGGCCTTCTGCCGATAAGCCTTTTTCAGCTCGTCCGCAGAGGCGCCCTTCTTGGAACCCAGAACATCGTAGTAGTCGCGCTTGGCCATGCCAGACCCCTTTCCTGAAACCGGTTGGGGGCGGTCTGTCGCCAGACCGCCCCCCGTTCCGGTTCAAGCGGATTACTTCCGCTTCTTCTCGCCCAGATCTTCGAAGTCGGCATCCACGATGTCGTCTTCATCAACCGGGCGCGGGTCATCTTCACTGCTGCCTTCGGTCTGGCTGGCCTTGTAAATGGCCTCGCCCAGCTTCATTGCGGCTTCGGTCAGGTTCTGGATCGCACCCTTGATCTTGCCGACATCCTCGCCTTTCAG
>JBATAV010000086.1:0-2314 GCA_049662025.1 Paracoccaceae bacterium
ACGCAGAATCGACCACCCGGCCGTCTTCGATCCGGGCGCCAGTCTCATGCAGCACGATTTGCAGATAGTCCTCGGTCTCGACCGGGCGGCGCGAAAGGGTGAAGCCAAGCGCCTCAAGGCACGGGTCCGTGGCATAGACCGGGCCAAGCGCACATACGAAAAACGACAGCATGGCGGGCGTGTCACCCTGGTCGTCCTGACTGAACGGGGCGTAGCCGATCGGGATGGCGTAGGTCTCACCGGCAAAGGCGACCTGGCGAAACGGCTCGGGCGGAAAAAGCCAGATCCAGACCGGCACGACGGCCACAAGCCCCCCCAACACCACGGCGGTTTCCGCAATGCACCGCGAAAGACCCAGACGCCGCGTCAGGACATGCCGGACCAGCAGGACCAGTGCGGCAAGAACCGCGATGGCCGCAATGTCAAACCGCAGCGTGGCCATTTTTGCATAGGGCGAATTGGGATAATAGGACGAGATCACGGCAAGGTTCAGCGCGGAGAGCGCCCAGAACCCGCTTAAAACAAGCGCCAAAACGCCCGGAACAATGCGCAGCAGCATCGACATTAGCACAACGTCATTTCGGGTCCGTCAGCCGCCGGATCAGGCTGGAGGTGTCATTCCGCCCGCCGCCCATCAGCTGCACATCCTTGTAGAACTGGTCAACCAGCGCGGTGACGGGCAGGCGGGCGCCGATTTCATTGGCGGTGGCAAGGCAGATGCCAAGATCCTTGCGCATCCAGTCGACTGCGAAGCCGAAATCGAAGGTGTCGGCCAGCATGGTCTTGTGGCGGTTCACCATTTGCCAGCTGCCCGCGGCGCCCTGGCTGATCACCTCGACCACCTTTTCGCCGTCAAGCCCCGCCTTTATCCCGAAGGCGAGGGCCTCGCTGAGGCCCTGCATCAGGCCTGCGATGCAGATCTGGTTCATCATCTTGGCAAGTTGCCCTGCCCCGCTGTCACCCAAACGGCGGCAGATGCGGGCGTAGGCAGCCATTACCGGTTCGGCCTTGGCATAGTCGGATTCGGACCCGCCGCACATGATGGACAGGACACCATTTTCCGCCCCCGCCTGCCCGCCCGAGACCGGGGCATCGACAAAGCCGAGGCCTTTTTGCGCGGCGATTTCAGACAGTTCCCGCGTGACCATGGCCGAAACCGTGGTGTGATCGACGAAGATCGCACCGGGATCCATGCCGGCAAAGGCGCCATCGGGGCCAAGGCAGACTTGCCGCAGATCGTCGTCATTGCCGACACAGGCCATGACGAATTCGGCGCCAAAGGCGGCCTCGCGCGCGGTGGGTGCGCTGGATGCCCCGTGCTTTTCCTGCCAGCTTTCGGCCTTGGCCGGGCTGCGGTTCCAGACCGTGACCTGATGGCCGGCTGCCACCAGATGCCCCGCCATCGGAAAGCCCATCACCCCCAAGCCCAGAAATGCCAGTTTCGCCATGGTGATCGCCCTTCCGATTGCTCTGACTTCAAGGATGGACTAGGAACCCATCCCGACCCAATCGTCAAGAATGCCCCTTTGCCGAAGGACCGGCCCGCCGATGTTCACCTTGTTTCGCTGGCTGTTGCGGGCCGTCACCGGTCTGGTGGTGATTGGCGTACTGGCGGGGCTGTTGTTTTACTGGTTCCTGTCGCGGTCGCTGATCGACTATTCGGAAGACTTCACCCTGCCGGGGATTTCCGCCCCGGTCGAGATCGTGCGCAACAACGATTCCGTACCGCATATCTTCGGGGCGACGGATGCGGATGTGTTCTTTGCGCTGGGCTTTGTGCATGCGCAGGACCGGCTGTGGCAGATGACCATGCTGCGGCGTACGGCGCAGGGGCGGCTGTCGGAAATGTTCGGCAAGAAGACGCTGCCGGTGGACGAGTTGATGCGGCGGCTGGACCTGTACGGGCTGGCGCTGGACTCGGTGGCGGCGCAGGACCCGCAGACGCTGGCAGCGCTGAAGGCCTATTCGGCGGGGGTGAACTCCTGGATCGACCAGATCAATCAGGGCGCGCGGGGGCGCGGGGCGCCCGAGTTCTGGCTGTTCTCGACCGAGATTTCGGCCTGGGCGCCGGCCGATTCGATAGCGATCCTGAAGCTGATGGCGCTGCAACTGTCGGATCAGGCAAGTGCCGAGGTCTTGCGGGCGCGGCTGTCACTGGTGCTGCCCGCCGACCGGCTGGCCGATATTCTGCCTGAGGATCCGGGCAAGGGCGTGGCGGCGCTGCCCGACTATGCGTCGCTGGTGCCGGGGGCGGTGCCGGGCGTGCAGCTGGCGGATGCCGATGTGCCGTTGCTGCCGCTGCCGGCACCGGGGA
>JBATAV010000087.1:0-4148 GCA_049662025.1 Paracoccaceae bacterium
CCATGATGCACCGCTATCCGCATGAATTCTCCGGCGGCCAGCGTCAGCGCATCGCCATCGCCCGCGCCATGATCCTGCGCCCGAAACTGGTGGTGCTGGACGAACCCACCTCGGCCCTCGACATGACCGTTCAGGTCCAGATCGTCGGCCTGTTGCGCGATCTGCAGCGCAAACACGGGCTGGCCTATATCTTCATCAGCCACGACCTGCGGGTGATCCGCGCCATGTCGCACAAGGTGGTGGTGATGAAGGCGGGCGACCTGATCGAGGCCGGCGACGCCGCCGAACTTTTCGCTGCGCCCAAGGCAGACTACACCCGCACCCTCTTGAAAGCGGCCTTTGCCGAACCGGGGGAGGCATGAAAATCCTCTTTGTCCACCAGAACTTCCCCGGCCAGTTCCTGCACCTTGCCCCCGCCCTTGCCGCCCGTGGCCATGAATGCCGCGCCATCACCGACAGCGGCAATGCCCGCCAATCGCCGATCCAGACCTGGCGCTACAAGCATGCCGCCGAAAAGGTCGATCCCGCCGCCACGCGGCTCGGCCGCAACTACACCACCATGTCCGACCGTGGCGTCACCGTCGCCCGCGCCGCCCTGCAACTGCGCGAAAAGGAAGGCTACATTCCCGACGTGATCTTCGGCCATTCCGGCTGGGGCGAGACGCTGTTTCTCAAAGACGTCTGGCCCGAGGCGAAACTGCTGGTCTACGCCGAATTCTACTATCGCGGCCGTGGCGCCGATGTGGGGTTCGACCGCGAATTCGGCGCCCCCTCCTTCGATCAGGTGATGATCGCCCAAGGCCGCACCGCGCATCTCGGTCAGGCGCTGGCCCATGCCGACCGTGGCCTGTCGCCCACCTTCTGGCAGGCCTCTACCTACCCAGCCCCCTTGCGCGCGATGATCGACGTCATCTTCGACGGCGTGAACACCGACGTCATGGCCCCGAACCCCGCCGCCACCGTCACTTTGCCATCAGGGCAGGTGCTGAAGGCGGGGGATGAGGTGCTGACCTTCGTCAACCGCAACCTTGAACCCTACCGCGGCTACCACATCTTCATGCGCGCCTTGCCCGATGTGCTGGCCGCCCGGCCCGACGCACAGGTGCTGATCGTCGGCGGCAATGAAGTCAGCTATGGTGGTCCGCCCAAGGAAGGCACGTGGAAGGACATCTTCCTCGACGAGGTCAAGGACCGGCTCGACCTTTCGCGCGTGCATTTCATCGGCAAGGTGCCATACCCGGCCTTCGTCAGCATCATGCAAGTCGCCCGTGTTCACGCCTACCTGACCTATCCCTTCGTCCTCAGCTGGTCGATGATGGAGGCGATGGCGGCAGGCTGCCTGATCGTCGGCTCAAAGGTGCCGCCGGTGGAGGAGGTGATCCGTGACGGCCTGAACGGACGTCTGGTCGATTTCTTCGACGTGTCGGGCTGGTCCCGCGCCCTCACCGAAGGCCTCGCCGAGCCCGCCCGCTTCGCCCCCCTGCGCGCCGCCGCGCGCAAGACCATCGTCGAGCGCTACGATCTTGCCACGGTCTGCCTGCCGAAAATGGTGGCGCTGGTCGAAAGCCTTGGGACCGGGACCAAGGGTTAACAAACCCCTAACGGAATCTGCAAGCCCTGGATAACGTGAACTAAAAACCGCCGTCCCGACTCGGGACAGGCCTCAGATCGCCGCCGAATGCTGTGCCTTGCTCTGATCATAGGCATCAAAGGCGCGCGCCACCATCCGGGTCAGCGGCCGGCCCTTTTCCGGGATCGACAACACCCCGCCCTTGACCTGCACCATATCCTCGAACCCCGACGCAGCCGCCTGAAACAGCGCGTCCACCTGTGACGGCGTCACCCCGAAGTCCCGCACCAGTTCCGCCCGGTCCACCCGGAAATCACACATCAGCGCCTCGATGATCCGCGCCCGCAGCAGATCCTCGCCCGCAAAGGCATGGCCCTTGTGGGTCGAGAACCGCCCCTCGCGGATCGCTTTGGTATGCGCCGCCGTCGCCGAGGCATTCTGGGCGAAGCCTTGAGGGAAACGGCTGATCGACGACGCGCCGAGGCCAATCAGTGCCACGGCGGTATCATCGGTATAGCCCTGGAAATTCCGCCGCAGTTGTCCGGCCTTCTGCGCCAAGGCCAACCCGTCATCCGGCTTGGCAAAGTGGTCGATGCCGATCTCGTCATAGTCGTCCCAGAGGAACAACTTGCGCGCCGTCTCGAACAACTCCAGCCGCTCTTGCGGCGTGGGCAGCGCGTCCGAGGGCAGCATCTGCTGACGCCGGCTCATCCAGGGCACATGGGCATAGCCATAAAGCGCCACCCGGTCGGGCGACAGCGTCAGCAGCTTTTGCACCGATTCCGCGATGCGGACGCTGGTCTGATGCGGCAGTCCGTACAGGATATCGGCATTCAGACTGCGCACCCCGCGCGCGCGGATCTTTTCGGCAATCGTCCGGGTCAGCTCATAGCTTTGCTCGCGGCCGATCGCCTTCTGGATTTCGGGGTCAAAGTCCTGCACCCCGATCGAGGCGCGGTTCATTCCGGCCGATGCCAGTGCATCCAGCCGGGCGTCGTCCACCTCATTCGGGTCGATCTCGACCGAGAACTCGCCACCTTCCGCCATCGGCACCACCGAAAAAACGGCATCGGCCAGCCGACGCATCTCATCGGGTGGCAACATCGTGGGCGTGCCTCCGCCCCAATGCAGTCGGCTCAGCGTCACGCCGCGCGGCAGGTGGCGCGCCAGCAGCGCGATCTCGGCGTGCAGGGTTTGGGCATAGGCGATGACCGGATCGTCGCTGGTCGTGCCTTGCGTCCGGCAGGCGCAGAACCAGCATAGCCTGCGGCAGAACGGCACATGCAGATACAGTGAGACCTGCGCGCCTTCGGGAATCGCCTCGATCCAGGCAGTGAAATCCCCTGCGCCCACGCCTGAAGCGAAATGCGGCGCGGTCGGATAGGAAGTATACCTTGGCACCCGCGCGTCAAAAAGACCGAGGCGCATCAGTTGCGTATCGAGTGTCATCCGACTACCTTTAGGGACGTCAGGGACGGCAATCCTTGATGCAGATCAAGGAAAGTAGGTTCGTCAATGGCGCTGCAGGACACTCATGCCTCGCATCTGGAATGCGGGGATTGCCCGATCCGGCACCGTGCGGTCTGCGCCCGCTGTGAAACTGATGAGCTGACCCAGCTGGAACAGATCAAGTATTACCGCAGCTATCAGACCGGGCAGACCATCGTCTGGTCCGGTGACCGGATGGATTTCGTGGCCTCGGTGGTGACCGGCATTGCCACGCTGACCCAGACGATGGAGGACGGCCGACGCCAGATGGTGGGCCTTTTGCTGCCGTCGGATTTCGTCGGCCGCCCGGGGCGCAATGCGGCCGCCTATGACGTGACGGCCACCACCGATGTGGTGATGTGCTGCTTCCGCAAGAAGCCGTTCGAAGAGATGATGGGCCGCACGCCGCATATTGCCCAGCGGCTGTTGGAAATGACGCTGGACGAGCTGGACGCGGCGCGGGAATGGATGCTGCTTCTGGGCCGCAAGACGGCGCGCGAGAAGATCGCCTCGCTGGTCGCCATCATCGCGCGGCGCGATGCCTCGCTGAACCTCAGGCAGGCAGGCGGGGGCATGGTCATTGACTTGCCGCTGACGCGCGAGGAAATGGCCGACTACCTGGGCCTGACGCTGGAAACGGTCAGCCGCCAGATCAGCGCGCTGAAGCGAGAGGGGGTCATCAACCTGGAAGGCAAGCGCCATGTGACGATTCCGAACTTCGACCGTCTTCTCGAAGTGGCCGGGGACGACAACGACGGTGGCATGCTGGTCTGAGGTGTCCCGACTCGGGACGCCGCTTCAGACTCAATGAAATCAGATGCTTGACCAGACCAGATTAACCACCGCTTAACGATTTCCCTGCGTCGCACGGACAAAAGACCCCGTTGACGCAGCTCATTTGCATGCTAACGTTCTGGTCAGCTGAAGTCGGCAGGCAGTCAGTGTAATCGGTGTGTGCCACGTGCAACTCTTCCATTCAGGAGGTCGCCTTGGAAGCCACGACCAATACCCCCAAACGCACCCGCACTGTCCGCGCCAGCCACCCCGCGAACGCCTTCCGGCAAGAGCCACCCGGCCTTGCCCGATCGAC
>JBATAV010000088.1:0-8305 GCA_049662025.1 Paracoccaceae bacterium
GCCACGCCCTGCGCGCTGTTTGCCATTGGCGCCTCGCTGGCGGGTCGCAGGCCCGACCGCCCGCTGATCGCGGCCTGGCTGAGCTTTGCCAAGCTGGTGCTGCACCCGATGGCCGTTGCGCTGGCGGCGCTGTGGCTGTTCCCGGTTGATCCCTATGCCGCGGGTGTGATGATTGCGGCTGCCGCCTTGCCGGTTGCGGGCAATGTGTTCATCCTGGCGCAAGCCTACGGCGTGGCGCCGCAGCGGGTGTCGACCGCCATCCTTGTATCCACCGCCCTTTCCGTGCTGACGGTGACGGCGGTCATTGCCCTGTTGGAGAAGACATGAAGACGATTTCGGAAAATCGCGCCTTTGGCGGCGTGCAGGGGGTCTACACCCACGCTTCGGCTGCTACCGGCACCGACATGACCTTTGGCCTGTTCCTGCCTGCCGAGGCCGAAGACGGCCCGGTGCCGCTGCTATGGTATCTGTCGGGCCTGACCTGCACGCATGAAAATGCCATGGTCAAGGCGGGCGCGCAGGCCTGGGCTGCCGAGGCCGGGATTGCGCTGGTCTTTCCCGATACCTCTCCGCGTGGCGACGGCGTGGCGAATGATGCGGCCTTCGATCTGGGCCAGGGCGCGGGGTTCTATGTGAACGCCACCGAAAACCCCTGGGCGCCGCATTTCCGCATGTGGGACTATGTGACGGATGAATTGCCGCGCCTGTTGTTCAACGCCTTTCCCTTGGCCGAAGTGGCGCAAGGCATCACCGGCCATTCGATGGGCGGCCACGGTGCGCTGACCATCGCCATGAGCTTTCCGGGCCGCTTCCGCAGCGTTTCAGCCTTTGCGCCGATCTGCAACCCGACCGCCAGCGACTGGGGCCGCAAGCAGTTCAGCGCCTATCTGGGCGAGGACGAGGCCACATGGGCGCCGCATGACGCCAGCCTGTTGATGCGGAAATACGGCTTTGACGGGCCGGTGCTGGTGGATCAGGGCACCGCAGATCAGTTCATCGACCTGTTGCGCCCCGAAGCACTGGCCGCGGCCATGACCGAAAGCCGGCAAGGCGGCACGGTGCGGATGCAGAAGGGCTATGACCACAGCTATTTCTTCGTCTCGACCTTCATGCCCGATCATATCGCCTTCCACTCGGATGCGCTGCGGGGTTAAGGGCCAGCCAATGACGCTGTACATCGACGCCGATGCCTGCCCGGTGAAGGACGAGGCCGCCCGCGTGGCCACCCGCCACTGTGTCCGCATGGTGCTTGTATCGAACGGCGGCATCCGGCCCAGCCCCAACCCGCTGGTCGAAAGCGTCTATGTCGGCGCCGGGCTGGATGAGGCCGACCGCTGGATCGCCGATCACGCAGGCCCGGGCGACGTGGTGGTGACATCGGACATCCCCCTTGCCGCCCGTGTCATCGAGACCGGCGCGGCGGTGGTCAAGCCCGACGGGCATGAACTGTCCGCCGCCAACATCGGCACGATCCTGGCCACCCGCGACCTGATGGCCGATTTGCGCAGCGCCGACCCGTTCCGGCAGGGCGGCGGCCGGGCGTTTTCCAAGGCCGACCGGTCGCGGTTCCTTGACGTGCTGGACCGGGTGCTGCGAAGGCCGTAGGCGACGCCGGATGTCGCGGGAAGACGCGCCTTCCGCGGCCCGCCATACTCAGATGACAGCCATGAGCGCGCCTGCTTTCCCCCCTGTCGCCGCGCCGACGACCGGCATCCTCCTTGCCATCGGCGGCGGTATCATCCTGTCGATGAACGATCTGGCGATCAAGGCGCTGGCCGATACCGGCTATGCACTGCATCAGGTCATCCTGATCCGCGCGCTGATCGGCATGACGCTGGTGCTGGTGGTGATGCGCCTGTCGCCGCGCGGTTTTCGCCACCTTGCAACGCGCCGCAAGCGGGCGCATCTGTTGCGCGTCTCGATCGTGATGGTGTCGAACGTCACCTATTTCGTCGGCCTGTCGCTGATGCCCTTGGCCGATGCCGTGGCCACTGCCTTCGTGGCGCCGATGCTGGTTACCACGATGTCGGCGCTGATCCTGCATGAACAGGTCGGCCCGCGCCGCTGGGCCGCCGTGGTGGTGGGGCTGGCCGGTGTGGTGGTGATGACGCGGCCCGGATCGGGGGTGATCCAGCCGGCCGCGATTCTGGTGCTGACTTCGGCCTTCTGCTACGCCTCCAGCCACATGATGACGCGGCGCATGCGCGATACCGAAAGCGCCGCAACGCTGAGCTTTTATGTCCAGATCGGCTTTCTGATCGTCAGCAGCGCCATGGGGCTTTGGGTCGGCGATGGCCACATGGCGCAGGCCCCCGGCAGCACCTGGGAATTCCTGTTCCGGCCCTGGGTGGTGCCGCCGGTGCAGGACTGGTGGGCCTTTCTCGGCACCGGCTTTGCCGTGGGCATCGGCGGGCTGATGATGAGCCAGGCCTACCGCACCACCGAAGCCGCCCTGGTGGCCCCCTTCGAATATGTCGGGATGCCGATGGCAATCTTCTGGGGCGTCGTGGCCTTTGGCACCTGGCCCGACCACACTGCCTGGCTGGGCATTGCGCTTATCTGCGGCGCGGGGCTTTATACGCTGTGGCGGGAGACGGTGCGCAGGAAGGTTCAGGATGTTGCAGCCCCAAGCGGTGATATTTGACATCGGCAATGTGATGATCGGCTGGCAGCCCGAGGTGGTTTATGACGCCCGGCTTGGGGCGGCGGGCAGTCGCGCCTTCTTTGACGAAGTGCCGATCCACGCCGCCAATCTGGAAATCGACCGGGGTGCGCCGTTCCGTGCCACGTTGCAGGCGCTGGCCGATGCCCATCCGAATTGGTCACGCGAGGTGATGTGGTGGCATGACGACTGGTTGGCCATGGTGCAGCCGGTGATCCATGAAACCGTCGCAACGCTGCACGCACTGAAGGCGCGCGGGGTGCCGGTGATGGCGTTGACCAACTTTGGCGCCGAAACCTTTCAGATCGCGCTGCGGGCGTTCCCGTTCCTGCGCGACTTCGACCGCGCCTTTGTTTCGGCCGAAATAGGCCTGATCAAGCCTGACCCGGCAATCTATGCCGCAGTAGAATCCGCCGCTGGCCTGCCGCCTCAGGCTTTGCTCTTTACCGACGACAAACCCGAAAACACCGCCGCCGCCGCCGCGCGTGGCTGGCAAACCCATCATTTCACCGGGTGGAGGCCGTGGGCAGAACATTTGGTCTCTGCCGCGCTACTAACCGAAACGGAGGCAGGACTATGAGTGTAGAGATCATCGGGCCAGAGGCCGAAAAACATCTGTCTTGGGCCGGCCTCTTGGCCGCCATCGAGGCCGGGCATCGCTTGCCGCGGCCCGAAATCAAGGATCTGCTGCTTTATCGCGGGCCCGACACGCTTCTGGATCGTGCGGCCTGGATCGACGGGCTAGGTTGCCTGGTGAAGGCCGCCACCATCGTGCCCGGCAATGCCGGGCGTGGCATTCCCACGCTGAATGGCGCTGTCACCCTCTTCGATGACAAGACCGGGGTGCTGACGGCGCTGCTGGATTTCCACCTGGTCACAAAATGGAAGACCGCCGGCGACAGCCTGCTGGCCGCCAGCCGCCTTGCCCGCAAGGACAGCCGCCGCATCCTGCTGGTCGGTGCGGGCACCGTGGCGCGCTCGATGGTCGAGGCCTACCGCTCGATCTGGCCGGAAGCCGAGTTCACAGTCTGGTCGCGCCATGCCGCCACCGCAGCCAGCATGGCGGCGCCGCCGGGGCTGAAGGTAGCGGCCCGGCTGGAAGAGGCGGTGCCGCAGGCCGACATCATCTGCACCTGCACGATGGCGACCGAACCCCTGATCAAGGGCGACTGGCTGCGCCCCGGCCAGCACCTTGACCTGATCGGCGCCTACCGCCCCGACATGCGCGAGGTGGACGATGCCGCCATGGCCCGCGCGCGGCTGTTCGTCGATGCCCGCGCCACCACGGTCCACCATATCGGCGAGTTGATCGCACCGCTGAAATCCGGCGCCATCACCGAAGCGTCGATCATCGCCGATTACTACGACGACCCGGCCACCTTCGCCCGCACCTCGGCCGACGACATCACCATCGCCAAGAACGGCGGCGGCGCGCATCTTGACCTGATGACCGCCAGCTACATCGCCAGCGCCTGGGGCGCGCGCGGAAAATGACCCTGCCAGGCACCGAAGGCGCGCTGCGCCTGTCGGTGGCCCTTGGCCTTCTGCTGGTCATGGCGCTGTGGGAACTGGCCGCCCCCCGCCGCCGGGCCGCCATGCCGCGCCTTGTCCGCTGGTCGAACAACCTGGCGCTGGTGGCGCTGGACGCCGCCCTTGTCCGGCTGATCTTTCCGCTGACGCTGGCCGGTTTCGCCGCCTGGATACAGACGCGCGGCTGGGGCCTTTTTGCGCTGACTCCGCTGCCCCCCTGGGCCGAGGGGCTGGCCGCCTTGGTGATCCTCGATCTGGCGATCTGGGCGCAGCACCGCGCCTTTCACTACATCCCCGCGCTGTGGCGGCTGCACCGGATGCACCACGCCGACCTGGATTTCGACGTCACCACCGGGTTGCGGTTCCACCCGGTCGAGATCCTGTTGTCGCTTGCCATCAAGCTGGCCGTCATCGCCGCCCTTGGCGCCCCGCCGCTGGCCGTGCTGATCTTCGAGCTGGCGCTGAACGGCGCGTCGCTGTTCAACCACGCCAACATCCGCCTGCCCGCCCGCACCGACCGCCTGCTGCGGCTGATCCTTGTCACCCCCGACATGCACCGCGTCCACCACTCGGCGATCCGGGCCGAGACCGATTCGAACTTCGGCTTCACCCTGCCCTGGTGGGACCGGCTGTTCGGCACCTACCGGGCACAACCGGCCAAAGGCCACCAAGCCATGACCATCGGCCTTGACCAGTTCCGCACCGAACGCGACCTCTGGCTTGACCGGATGCTGACCCAACCCCTTCGCGACCCGAAAGACTGACCCTGCGCCTGCCCTTTTGAAAATACTCCCGCCGGAGGCCGCGGCCTCATCCCCGTGCAACATTCGAAGGGAACTTTCGGGAAATTGGTCGGAGCGAGAGGATTCGAACCTCCGACCCCCTGCTCCCGAAGCAGGTGCGCTACCAGACTGCGCTACGCTCCGACCGTGGGCGCGGGATTACCCGCCGCCACGGGCTTTGGCAAGGGGGCAGCGCGCGATTCCGCAGCTTACCCCTCTTTCGGCGCGAACCGCTTCAGCCACAACCCGATCCGCGGCAACGTGCCCACGTCCAGCCGCGAGCGGTTCTCCAGCACGGGCCGGTTCTTCGACACATCCGGCGTGCCCTCGCGCAGCACGATATAAAGCCCCGAGGCGATGATCACCGCCGACCCCGCCGCCGTCCAGATGTCGATTGCCTCGCCGAACAGCAGCCAGCCATAGAAGGCGGCCCAGATGATCTGCGAATACTGCATCGGCGCCACGATCACCGCAGGTGCTGTGCGATAGGCCAGGATCATCAGGAAGGCGCCGCCCATGCCCAGCACCGACACCACGGCGGTCAGGCCCAGATGCGCGACCGGCATCGGGCGGTAGACGAAGGGCAGCATCAATCCCATCGCCGCGACCGACATCAGCATCGGATACATCATCAAGACGACCGAGCGTTCGTCCTTGCCGATCTTGCGCACGATGACCGAGGACATCGCCCCCATGACGGCAGCCCCCAGCGCCGCCAGATGGCCAAGCGACATCGGCGCAGATCCCGGCCGCAGCACGATCAGCACGCCCGCCAACCCCACCAGCACCGCCAGCCCGCGCCGCAGGCCCACCTTCTCGCCCAGCATCGGAATCGACAGCAGGGTGATCACCAGTGGCATGGCGAACAGCATGGCGTAACATTGCGCCATCGGCAGCACCGAAAAGGCAAAGAACCCCATCGCCCCGGTCGCCACCCCGGTCATCGACCGCAACAGCGACCACCAGGGATGGCGCGGCACCAGGTTGCCGTCGGTCTTGTCGCTCATCAGCAGGATCGAGACGACCGGAAAGCTGAGCAGCCCGGAAAAGAAGATGATCTGGAACGAGGTGTAATGCGCGCCCAGCGTCTTCACCGCCACGTCATGGGTGGCATAAAGCCCGAAAGCCGCGAGCGATAGCAGCGCACCGCGCAAGGTAGGAGACATGGTGGCGATTTCCGTTGATCGGGGCGCCAGCGACGCCTCTGTTAGCGGCACCATTCTCGCCCGATCAGGCGCCGGGTGCAAGGGGCTGGGGGGTCTTCCGGCCCTTGGTGCCGCGCGCCCGCCCGCGCGGCGCCGCGGCTGCGTAAGTCGCGCGCGAGTCGCAAAGTGGGCTCAGATCAGCCGGACCTGGGTGCCGATCGGCGCCACCGCGAACAGCGCCGCGATATGTTCGTTGTAAAGCCCGACACAGCCCGACGACGACCGCCGCCCAATCTTGCGGGTGTCATGGGTGCCGTGGATGATATAGGCAGGCCAGCCCAGGTACATCGCGTGCGTGCCCAATGGGTTGGTCGGGCCGGGCGGGGTATATTCCAGCGACGGGTCGTTCTTCAGCATCGACGCGGTGGGCGTCCAGTCCGGGCCAACCTTCTTGCGCAGGATCTCGGTATAGCCGCGGCGGGTCAGATCCTCGGTCATCGGAACCGAGCTGGGGTAGAGCCGGTAATCGGTCCCGCCCGCCGACCAGTAGTGCAAGGCCCGCGACACCAGGTCGGCCACGATCGCCCCCTGGCCGAGGCTGTCGAAGTGATCCTCCCACCGCTGCGGCACGAAGCTGGAGATATTGTTGCGCACGACCGGCGGGCCGGCCACTTCCGGCGAAGGGATCTCGGCGCGCAGGATCGCCGGTGCGGCCAGCGGGATCATCCCGACAATGCCGCCAAGAACCAGATTGCGCCGCGACAGGGTGCGGATCGGCATGGTGTCACTCCTTCTTCCAGACGGTGCTCTACCTGTCTGGAAGAAGGCGCGGGGTCCAGACCCGTGCCCTCACATCCGGTCACAAGCCGGTCAGGACGGCGTTACCGCGCCGTCAGAGGCTGGCGTCCAATGCGGCCAGAACCGCGTCGCCCATCTGGCTGGTGGTGACTGGCGTGCCGCCCTCTGGCCCCATCAGATCGGCAGTGCGAACACCATCGGCCAGCACCTTTTCCACCGCTTTTTCAACGCGGGTGGCTTCTTCGCCCAGATCGAACGAATAGCGCAGCGCCATGGCGAACGAGAGGATGCAGGCGATCGGGTTGGCCTTGCCCTGCCCGGCAATGTCGGGCGCGCTGCCGTGAACCGGCTCATACAGCGCCTTCGGGCGGCCGTTGGCCATCGGGTTGCCAAGGCTGGCCGAGGGCAACATGCCCAGGGAGCCGGTCAGCATCGCCGCCATGTCGGACAGCAAATCGCCGAACAGGTTGTCAGTGACGATCACGTCGAACTGCTTGGGCCAGCGGCACAGCTGCATGGCGCCGGCGTCGGCGTACATGTGGGAAAGCTGCACATCGGGGTAATCGCGGTCATGCACCTCTTGCACCACCTCGCGCCACAGGATGCCGGATTCCATCACGTTGGCCTTCTCCATCGAGCAGACCTTGTTGCCCCGCTTGCGCGCCAGCTCAAATGCGCTGCGGGCGACGCGGGCAATCTCGGATTCGGTATAGCGCTGGGTGTTGATGCCGACGCGCTCGTTGCCTTCCTTGAAGATGCCGCGGGGTTCGCCGAAATAGACGCCAGAGGTCAGTTCGCGGACGATGACGATATCGAGGCCCGAGACGACGTCTTTCTTGAGGCTGGAGAAATCGGCCAGCGCGTCGAAGCATTGGGCGGGGCGGAGGTTGGAGAAGAGGTCCATCTCCTTGCGCAGGCGCAGAAGGCCGCGTTCGGGTTTGACGCTGAAATCCAGCTTGTCGTATCTCGGGCCGCCCACCGCGCCCAGAAGGACGGCGTCCACCGCCTGGGCCTTGGCCATGGTGGCGTCGGTCAGGGGGGTGCCGTGGGCGTCATAGGCGCAGCCGCCGACGAGGTCTTCGGAGACGTCGAACTGGACGCCGCGTTTGCGGCCCATCCAGGCGATGATCTTTTTCACTTCGGCCATGACTTCGGGGCCGATGCCGTCTCCGGCGAGGATGAGGAGAGAGGGGTTGGCCATGGCGGAATCCTTGGGAATGAAGGGTCGCGGTTGGCCTAGCCAAAGGCCGCGGCGGGGTCAAGGGCGCGAGAGCGGCGTCCCGAGTCGGGACAGCCGCAGGGATTGATAAAAATCAATGGGTTAGCCAGGTCGGTTTAACGAACTCTTAACCATCTGCCAAGGGCTGCAGCGCCGCACAGAGGAAATC
>JBATAV010000089.1:0-2651 GCA_049662025.1 Paracoccaceae bacterium
GCGGGCAGCGGCGTCAGCGTGTAGTCGGCGGCGCGCGACAGGAAGGCGCGCAATTCTTCCCGCATCGGGCTTGCGTCCAGCACGCGGTTGACCGGGCGCACCTTGGCCGGATCCCATTTGCCATCCCCTGGCCCCCAGACCACGCCCAACACCCGGCGTGGGCCAAGCGGCACCTCGACGAAATCGCCGGTGCCACAGCCGCCTTCGGGGGCCTTGTAGTCCAGCACGCGGCCCAGGGGTTCGGTTGTCAGAACCCCCACCGTCTCACCAGTCTGGAACTGCCGTTCGGCCAATGTTAGCGCTCACACATATTTCCCGACGCATCTTTCGCCCGCGCCCGTCTTGCGGTAATACCGCCCCAACCCTTTCACCTCCACCCCTGCCATGCCGCAAAGGAGCCCCCCATGAGATTCTTCGTTGATACCGCCGATGTGGATGCAATTCGCGAACTGGACGATCTGGGGATGGTCGATGGCGTGACCACCAACCCGTCGCTGATCATGAAGTCGGGCCGCGACATTCTTGAGGTGACGAAAGAAATCTGTTCGTTCATCGACGGCCCGGTATCGGCCGAAGTGGTGGCGCTGAAGGCTGACGAGATGATCGCCGAGGGCCGCAAGCTGGCGGAAATCGCGCCGAACATCGCCGTGAAGGTGCCGTTGACCTGGGACGGGCTGAAGGCCTGCAAGGTGCTGTCGGGCGAAGGCAAGATGGTGAACGTGACCCTGTGTTTCAGTGTCAATCAGGCGCTTTTGGCGGCCAAGGTGGGGGCGACCTTCATTTCCCCCTTTGTCGGGCGGCTGGACGACATCAACCTGGACGGGATGGAGCTGATTTCCGACATCCGGCAGGTCTATGACAATTACGGGTTCGAGACCAACATCCTGGCGGCCTCGGTGCGCACGTTGAACCATGCGTCGCAATGCGCACTGATCGGGGCGGATGTGATGACGGCGCCGCCGTCGGTGATCAAGGCGATGGCGGGCCATGTGCTGACCGACAAGGGGATCGAGCAGTTCATGAAGGACTGGGCGAAGACCGGGCAGAAGATTCTCTGACCGCCTTCGCGGGATGTGAGCGCCGGGGGTTTCACCCCCGCGCGCGACGGGGCGCCTTCGCGCTTCTCCCAGAGTATTTGGGCCAAGATGAAGGGCTTGCAGTTTTTTGACTTGCGCGTGAATGCGTGGATTTTGTGCAGGCTTGCAACGCTGGGTGCGAAAATCCCTGCACGGACCTGGAAAGGTTTGCCGATTTGCAGCGGGCTGCTGTTATGATCGGGCGCAAATCACCAAGAAGAACCGGGCAAGCCTGCAATGATCGAACCTGACCTGCGTGACCGCATCCTGGCGGAACCCGAGACGATTCTGGAAGATCGCGACCTGATGAACGCGCTTGTCTCGGCCAATGAGCGGGCAATGGGCGCCAATATCGTCGATCTGCGCGGCATTGCCATGCAGCGGCTGGAGACCCGGCTTGACCGGCTGGAAGACACCCATCGCAGCGTGATCGCGGCGGCTTACGAGAATCTTGCGGGCGCCAATCAGGTGCATCGGGCGATTTTGCAGATGCTGGACCCTTTGGGGTTCGAGGATTTTCTGAAGGCGCTGACCAGTGATGTTGCGGCCACCCTGCGCGTCGATTGCGTGCGACTGGTGCTGGAATCGGTGCAGGACAGCGAAGACCCGGCGCTGCGGCGGCTGGGCGACGTGCTGTATGTGGCCGAGCCCGGCTTTGTGGCCGACTATGTCGCGGGGGGCAAGAACGTGCCGCTGCGCCCGGTGACGCTGCGGCAGGTGATGCCCGAAAATGATGCGCTGTACCGCGACCGGGCGGGGTTCGTGCGATCCGAGGCGCTGTTGCGGCTGGACTTTGGCAAGGGGCGGTTGCCGGGGATGCTGGCCTTCGGGGCCGAGGATCCGCATCAGTTCAAGCCGACGCATGGTACGGATCTGCTGGCGTTTTTCGCCGGCGTCTTTGAACGGACGATGCGCCGCTGGTTGTCATGACCGGTGGGCTGGCGCTGTCGCCGGCCTTGCGTGCGGCCTTGGCGCAGTGGCTGGCGCAGATGCGGGCGCTGAAGGGCGCCAGTGCCAATACGGTGGCTGCCTATGGCGCCGATGTCAGCCGCTATCTGGATTTTCTGGCGCAGCATCGCGGCGGGGCCGAAGGGTTGCGCGCCGTGGTGGAGACCGGGCAATCCGATCTGCGGGCCTGGATGGCCGCAGAGCGCGGGCGCGGGATCGAGGCGCGGTCGTTGGCGCGGGCCTTGTCGTCGGTAAAGGGGTTCACCGCCTGGGCGGCCGACCGCGAGGGGCTGGAGGCCACCACCATCCTGTCGGCTCGGGGGCCGAAATACCGCCGCAAGCTGCCGCGCCCCCTGTCGGTGGAAGGCGCGTTCGAGATGATCGAAACGGTCGGCCTGCAGGCGCGTGACGACTGGCAGCAGGCGCGCGACATTGCGGTGGTGACGCTGCTGTACGGCTGCGGGTTGCGCATATCCGAGGCGCTGGGGCTGACCGGCGCCGCCTACCCCCTGCCGCAGGTGCTGCGTATCACCGGCAAGGGCGACAAGACCCGGCTGGTGCCGGTTCTGCCTGCGGCAGCGCAGGCCGTGGCGCGCTATGTGGCGCTTTGCCCCTTTGAGATGACCC
>JBATAV010000090.1:0-4658 GCA_049662025.1 Paracoccaceae bacterium
GTCGGCGAGGAATTCGTCCGCCGGGTCTGGGGCCGGAATTTCGAGGTGGTCGAGATCGTTGACCAATACGATCGGCTGGAACAGATGGCCGTCGTCCTGCGCAAGAAGAAGTAAGCCTTACACCCGCAGTTTCAGCGCGCGCAGGTGCCGGGCGGCGTCGCGCGCGCCCACCTCTGCCTCGCGCACCAGCCAGTCGAAATGATCCGTCATCGACTGCACCCGCAGCGCGTCCCGAAAGGCAATGTAGCTGCGGCCAAGGTAGATCACTGCCAGCAGCGGGCCGAACACCGTCACCGGCGCCGAAAACACCCGCCGCGCATCGAACAGGCACAGGCGCAGCGAGGGGTAAAGCTGATCGCACAGACCGGCGATGCGGTCGATCTGTTCGGCCCTGATTTCGACAGGCAAGCCGCGGTAATAGCCGGTGCCGCTTGCAAAGCTGTCCATCTCGTGCAGCGGCAGGGCGATTTCATAGTCTGACCGGGCGCCGCGCATCCAGGCCAGCCGGTCCTCAAAGGCCCCAATCGCCTGTTCGGCGCTGCGCCCCAGTTGCGGGGCATATTCCCAATCGACCATGGCGCGGGTCTTCAGCATGTCGGGCAGGGTGGCGGGCACATGGCGGATCTTGTAGCCCGCCGCCTCGCGGTGCCAGGCAAAGATCTTCTCGTCGATCAGCGCGCGCGGCGCTTCGGTGATGGTCAGGGATGTGGCCAGCAAGTCGGCCACCGGTTCGGGGCGTGGGCTAAGGCCCAGCAGCCAGTCGGACGACACACCCAACGCGGCTGCACAATCGGCGGCCAGTTGCGCATTCGGCATCCGGACCGAGGGCGACAGCAGCGCTGAGATGGTCGAACGGTCCACCCCGCAGGCCCGCGCCAGCGCGGCCTGACTGATACTGCGGCGCGCCATCGCCTCGGCCAGCCGAAGGCGGAACAAGGCGGCGCGGTCGCGTTTGTCCATTATCTGGGGCATTTGGTGATTTTCCAAAACAAACGTGACTTGATGCTGCGCACCTTCGGGATTCCCGGCCAAGGGCGCAAGTGGTAAAGCATGGAAGAATTTTTCGTTGTGAGGATTGCTCTTGCGTCGCACTGACCAAGCCGTTGAATGGCCGACGATCTTGGTGTTCTGTGCTGCCTATGGCATCTGGGCGTTGGGAACGACTGTGATCTGGTCCGTCTCGCCGGTCCTGGCGGTCATCGTGACCATGCTGGCGGTGGCGCTGCAGTCCTCGTTGCAGCACGAGGTGTTGCACGGCCACCCGTTCCGCAGCCGCCATCTGAACGAGGCGCTCGTCTTCCCGCCCTTGGGCCTGCTCTACCCTTTTGGCCGCTTTCGAGACCTGCACCTGGCGCATCATTTCGACCCCAACCTGACCGACCCTTACGACGACCCCGAATCCAACTTCCAGGACCCGTCGGTCTGGGCACGACTGTCGCCCATGCACCGGGCGCTGCTGTGGGCCAACAACACGCTTCTCGGTCGCATCCTTCTGGGCACCGCCATCGGCGGCTGGGCCTTCCTGCGGTCGGAATTCGCCGCAATCTCCAGTGGCAATCGGGCGGCGCAGCGCGATTGGGCGCTGCATCTGGCGGGGCTGGTGCTGGTGGGCTTGTGGCTGGGGCTGATGGCCGAAATGCCGGTCTGGGCCTATCTGCTGGCAGCCTATGGCGGCAATTCCCTGATCAAGATCCGCACCTTTCTGGAACACCGCGCGCATGAGGCGCATCGCGCCCGCACCGTAGTAGTCGAGGATCGCGGCCCGTTGGCATATCTCTTTCTGAACAACAACCTGCATGTTGTTCATCACTGCCATCCGAACGTGGCCTGGTATGATCTGCCAGCCCTGTACCGCGCCAACCGCGACCATTTCCTGCGCCGGAACGAGGCTTATGTCTATCGCAGCTACGGCCAGATCTTTCGTCAGTATTTCCTGCGTGCCAAGGATCCGGTGCCGCACCCGATCTGGCCGGTGAAAAAGGGCCAGCCCGATACGCCAGCCTGCGAAGTGGTGCGGGCGGCGGAATAGCCTAGACGATCCGCCGAAAGGTGGGCACGGCGCCAGAGTTGTCGAAGAACGGCACGCCGGGCTGGCTGCCGCCCGACAGAAGGTTGGTCACCTCGGCCAGTACCACTTCGGTGATGAAGGGCAGATCCAGCGCCCGCGCTTCGGCCAAGCCGATCCAGTGCAGATGCGACAACTCGTCCGAGGCATCCGAGAAACCGGTGGTGTCGCCGGTCACATCTGCGGCATCGGCCAGAAAGAACATTGCGTCAAAGCGGCGGGTGCGGCCGGGCGGCGTGATGGCGCGAAAGACGAAGCGCAACGAGGGGCGGTCGGCGCGCAAGGCAAGGCCTGTTTCCTCACGCAGTTCACGCAGGGCGGCGGCGCAAAGGGGGCCGGGCGGGGCAGAAAGCGCCAGCCTGCGGGCGCAGTCCTCGGCAAGGGGCAGGGGGCTGGGCAGATCATCGCCCGCGTCCACCGCGCCACCGGGAAAGACGTACTTCGACGGCATGAATGCCGCCGCTGCCCCACGCTGGCCCATCAGCACCTGATGCCCGCTGCCGGTGGTCCGCGTCAGGACCACGGTCGCGGCAGGACGGATTGGTGCCCCAGGCACGGACTCAGTCACTTGCAGCGCCGAAACCATGCATCCGCTTGGCCCATTGCACCGCCACCAGCGCCCCTTTCAGCCGCGGCAGCAGGAACAGCGACAGGGCCACGCAGCAGACCGAAAAGCTGGTGGCCGCGATCAGCGGATCGGGCCGGAACCGGGTGAAGACGAACAACATCATTGGCGCCATCAGATGGCCGACGATCAGGATCGTCAGATAAGCAGGGCCGTCATCGGCGCGGTGGTGGCTTAGGTCCTGGCCGCAGACCGGGCAGGCGTCGCGCACCTTCAGATAACCGCGCATCATCGGCCCCGCGCCGCAATTCGGGCAACGGCAGCGCCAGCCACGCAACAGCGCGGGCTTCAGCGGGCGATCGTTGTCGGGCAAGGGCGGCAGGGCGGCGGCCTCAAGGGTCTTGGGGTCGGTCATCTGAAGCATGCGAGCTTTGTCTATCGGGCGCGGCAGCAGGCCCGCGGGAGGGAAAGGAGGGGCAGGAAGAAACGCTGACCCCAAGGTTCATCTTTGCGGCCAACCTAGACTCTTTCGGCGAGAATCCAAAGCCCCCGATTGGCGATGTGTCCCGATGTCGCAATCGGCCGCGACGGAAACGGCTGGGCGGCGCGTTTGTCTTGCATCACGGGGGCACAGATGCCCCGACACAGGAATCGGAGATGACCATGACTGCAAGGACTCTGACTGTTCTGGCCCTGGCGGGTGTAACCGCCGCCGCCCTTTCGACAGCCGCGCTGGCCGAGAAGGGCATGGGTGGGCCGGATGGCGCGCTGATGTTGCAGAAGTTCGATCAGATCGACGCCGACAAGGACGGCAAGGTGACCGAAGCCGAAATTGCCGCCTTCCGCGCCGCACGCTTTGCTGCGGCCGATACCGACAAGAACGGCAGCCTCTCGGCTGAAGAGTTGTCGGCGATGCAGATGGCCGAGATGCAGGCCCGCATGGTGGACCGTGCCACCAAGATGATCGGGAGGCTGGATACCAACGGCGATGGTCAGCTTTCGGCGGACGAACTGGCCGCGATGGGCCAGCGCAAATCGCCCTTCCAGATGGCCGATGCCGATGGTGACGGCGCAATCAGCAAGGAAGAGGCGCAGAGCGCGCTGCAGCGCATGGCCGACCGTGGCGGCAAGCATGGCAAACATGGCAAGAACGACGATCGCAAGGGCTGGTGGTGGTTGGACGCCAACTGAGAACCTCCTGCGGCGGGCAGGGCTTTGCGCCTTGCCCGCGCACTCGCTAAGACTTCGGGATGACCATGGCCTTCGACGCCCAGAGCGATTCATCGGACGAAGACCTGCTGGCGCTGTATGCCAGCGGCGATCGTCTGGCTGCGCGGGCGCTGACGGGCCGGTTTACCCCTCGCGTTCTGGGCTATGCCATGCGGCTTCTGGGCGGTGACCGGGCCGAGGCCGAGGACGTGGCGCAAGAAGCGATGCTGCGGCTGTGGCGCATTGCGCCCGAGTGGCGGGCGGGAGAGGCCAGGGTCTCGACCTGGGTGTACCGGGTGGTGACCAACCTGTGCACCGACCGGCTGCGCAGCGGCAGACGCCGGGCCCGTCCGATGGGCGACGATCTGCCCGACGCGGCGGATGATGCACCGGGGGCTGAGGCGCGGATGGTGGAAACGGCCCGGCTTGCGGCATTGCAGGACGCCTTGGCGCAACTGCCCGACCGCCAGCGCGAAGCCGTGGTGCTGCGCCATATAGAAGGCCTGTCGAACCCCGAGATCGCCGAAATCCTCGGCATCGGGGTCGAGGCCGTGGAGAGTCTGACCGCGCGCGGCAAGCGCGCCCTGTCCGCCGCCCTGCAAGGCCGCCGCGACAGTCTGGGATATGAGGAGAGCTGAAATGCGCGACGAGGAGGAACTTGATCTGCTGTTTGGCGCATCGCGCGCCATGGCACCGGTGCCCTCGGCCGATCTGATGGCACGGGTGCTGACGGATGCCTATGCACAACAGCCCGAACCGGCGCAAAGGCCAGCCAGGGCCGCGCCCGCCCTGCCAGGCTGGCGGCGAGCGCTGTCGGAC
>JBATAV010000091.1:0-15189 GCA_049662025.1 Paracoccaceae bacterium
GCTGACACTGACCGGTTTTTCCGCACTGACCGCCTCTGGTCCCGCCGAGCGGCGGCTCGGAGCCTGGATCGCCGGGGCGCAACAAGCCACGCTTTCGGCTCTCCTCATGCTGAAGCGGCAGTCGGACCGGCAGGCCGGGGCAATCCAGGCGACGACGGATCTGTCGGGCCGCACCCCGGCCCGGCCGATCGACTGTCTGGTCCGCTGGCCGCAAGAGGCCTGGCGCGCGAAGTCACCGGACAGGGCAGGTACAGGGTCTGGGCAGCAGCGGTGTGAGGAGGCGTCACCCCGCCGAGGCACCGCTACCGGCCCAGCCAGCCGCCGTCCACCGGCAGCGTGATGCCCGTGATATATCGTGCGGCGGGCGAGGCCAGGAAGGTGACGGCCCCGGCAATATCCTCTGCCTCGGCCCAGCGACCCATGGGAATGCGGTCGAGAATGGCGCGACCGCGCTTGGGATCGTTGCGCAGAGCTTCAGTGTTATTGGTCACCACATAGCCTGGAGCCACGGCGTTCACCGTGATCCCGCGGGCCGACCATTCGTTCGAGAGCGTCTTGGTCAGCCCGGAGACCCCACTTTTGGACGCGGTATAAGACGGAATGCGGATTCCTCCCTGAAACGACAGGAGAGAGGCAATGTTGATGATGCTGCCGCCTTTGCCCGATGCGAACCTGGCCCGTGCAAAGGCCTGGGACAGGAAGAAGACGACCTTGAGGTTGATGTCCATCACGGCGTCCCAGTCGTCTTCGGTGAAGTCGATGCTGTCGGCGCGGCGGATAATGCCGGCGTTGTTGACGAGGATGTCGATGGGCCCGAATTGATCCGACGCCGCAGCAAAGGCCGACGTCGCGCCCGCGGCGGTGCCAAGATCGGCTTTCAGCGGGTCGACATGGCCACCCGGCACCTGAACCGCAGCCAGCGTTGCGTCCATCGTTGAACGGCCGACGGCAATGACATGGCAGCCCTGGCGAGCGAGATCGACCGCGATGGCCTGCCCGATGCCGGTATTGGCCCCGGTCACGAAGGCCCGGCTTCCGCCAAGGGAAAAGCGGTTCATCGCAGATCCTCCATCGCGACCATGTCGACATTCTTGTAGTCGATGTTGTCGCCCGCCATGGCCCAGATGAAACTGTAGAATGAAGTGCCCGCGCCGCAATGGATGGACCAGGGCGGCGACAGGACTGCCTGTTCGTCACGCAGGATCAGGTGCCGGGTCTCATCCGGCCCGCCCATCAGGTGAATGATCGTGTGATCTTTGGGCAGGTCGAGATAAAGGTGGGCCCCGGACCGGCGTTCATGTCGATGCGCGGACATCGTGTTCCAGACCGAGCCTTTGCCCAGCCGGGTCATGCCCATCACGATCTGACAGCTATCCATGACGGCGGGGTGGACGAACTGGTAGATCACACGTTCGTTCGAAGTATCGCGGCCGCCAAGCGGAACATGTGCCGCATCGTTGATGGTGACAAGCCGGCCGGGTATCGCCCGATGCGTCGGGGCCGAGACGATGCAGAACCGGGCGTCCGCCCCCGAGACGGTGACCGGGACGCTGCCCATGCCAAGATAGAGCATGTCGCAACGTCCAAGCTGATGGGTCGTGCCATCCGCTGCGGAGGAGACGGGCTCGCCGATGTTCACCAGAACGGCCTCGCACCGATCCAGCCAGGACGGCGTGCCGGTTTCCTTCACGGTGTCGATGGTCAGCGCACCGCTTTTCGGCACGGCGCCACCGTCGATCATCCGGTCGCATTGGGAATATGTCAGATGGACCGTATCGGCCTGAAACAGGTCGTCGATCAGGAATTCGGCCCGAAGTTCGGTCGTATCCATTGTCCGGGCATGGCGCGGATTGATGGCGCGGCGGAGTTGGGTGATTTGCATGGTGTCCTCCCTGCACAGGTGTCGGTCGCTTTTCCGGTGGCCCGGACCAACCCTTTTCGGTCCTTATTCAGTGATGTTGGCGCGCTTCCAGTTTCCCTTGAGGAGGCGGCGGTGAAAAGCCGGGAACTTGATGATTTCCTCCCAAAGAAGCAGCGACAACACCCAGAAAGCGGCAAGGTCGAACCATATCACGGCAAGCACCGTCGCCGGGACCCGGAACAGCCATTGCGCCCAGACGAAGATGTGCATCACGTAGATCGTGTCACCGCTGGCCCTGAGCGTGTTGCCGCAGATGGCGTTCGAGCCTTTCGGAAAGGGCAGGACCAGCAAGATGGGCAGGAAGCCCAGAAGCGCCGCGCGGGTCTCGGCTTCCAGATCGCGATAAAGCAGATTGGCAGACAGGCAAACCACAAGATAGACGGCCGCCACCGCGAAGGCCGCGACATAGGCCCCGCGCCAGGCGCCGCGCAGGAATCTGTCCATCACCGCTTCCTGCGCATTCCGCCCCAAAAGTTGCGCAATGATGATGCCTGTCGCCTGGGCCCATTGCATGCCGATCGTCCCGCCCACCATGATCCAAGGCGCGACAAGGGTCATCGCGGCAAATTCGTTCAGGCTGAGCCGCGCGTAGATCAATGAGCAGACATGGGTCGCAAAGGTCGCGCTGAAGAAGGTCGCCGCGATCGGCAGGGAGAAGGCGAGGTGCCGTTTCAGCGTCTGGGCAAAGGTGGATTGGCGCCAGCCGGATAAATGACGAAGCGGCCCGTCGTGTCTGCCAAGCTGCCAGGCAAGGAAGCCGACCTGCACCACGATGGCGATGGCACTTCCCATCGCGGCACCTCTGACGCCGAGGGCCGGCAGTCCCCAATAGCCGTGGATCAACGCGACGCTGGTGACAACATTGACCGGCAGTGACAGGCAATAGCTGTAAAGCGGCAACCGCGTGCGCCCGCATCCGTTGAAGTGGCTTGACAAGGTTTGCCCGATCGCTTCGCCAAGGATCACGATCGAGAACACGGAAAGGTATTCCCAGGACTGGGAGGCGACCTCACCCGAAGGCGCCATCGCGGCGATCAGGCGGCCGCCGAATATCGCTATGGCCGCAAGGCCCAGCAGGCCGACCGTCAGACTGACCGCAAGCCCCGAGGCCAGCACGGATTTCAGAAAGACCGGATCGCCCGTACCGAAAGCCTGCGCTGTCCGGATCTGCATTGCGTTCGAGAATGCCAGGATCGCGCCCAGGACAAACCCGGCAATGGCGGCGGCAAGGCCCATCGCGGCAAGCGATGTCTCGCCAAGGGCCGAGACCAGATACGCATCGATCACGACCGTGCCGTGCAGAATGATCGCCTTCAGCGTCATCGGCCATGCCAGCGCAAAAACATGGCGGGAGGTCGGGCCCGAGGTGCCGAAGGGAGGTTTCATTGACGAGGTCGAAAGCATGAGGGCAATGAATTCCAAGGAGAGCCGACGACACGATTCGAAAGAAAAGTGTCAGTCAAAGCAGCCTGATGGCGCGTCGGTGTGGCAGGCCTGTCCTGCTGGCTTCAGCTGTCCGCCGGTTCGAAATAGGTCGCGCTGGTCTGCGAGATCTGCTCGATCGTTTCGTCCAGACGCGAGAGGTGGCGCATTCCGACCTCGACGGCCCGTTCGGGATCGTGGCTCTTGACGGCCTCGGCAATCGCCCGGTGATCGGCGACCAGCAGGGGCATCCGGTCTTCCTTGGACAGGCCCAGCATGCACAAACGGTCTACTTTCGCCTTTTCGGCCATGATGACATCGAAAGCGAAATCCGCTTTTGCGATCTGGCACAGCGTTTTATGGAAATCGTAATCGAGCCCGCCAAAGCCCTGGACATCCTTGTTCCGCGTTGCCCGTTCCTGGTCGGCGATCGCGGCGTCCAGCCGGGCGGCACCCTGGGCGTCGCAGAACTGCGCGGCGCGGCGCAGGACTTCCTTCTCGATTGCGGCGCGCACGAAGCGGGCCTTCTCGATCTCGCGCGACGAGAACCGCTTGACCTCGGTCGCCCGCTGCGGGCGGATCAGCAAGAGGTCAAGGTTCGCAAGCCGGCTGAAGGCATCGCGCACGGGCTGGCGCGATACGCCGAACTGGGCGGCGATGTCGGCTTCTGAGATCTTGTCGCCCGGGCGAAGGCGCAGCGACAGGATCTCTTCCTTGAGATGGTCGAAGATGTCGTCGACACTGGTCCGTCGCTCGCCGAGTTGCGTTACCTGCACCATTCAGGCCTCTCCTTCATTCCACCAGGCGACATAGGCCATGACCTACAGCAGTTGATACTAGTATACCAGAGGAATTACTAGTATACCAGTTTTTGAGGGTGGACGAATCATCCGCTCTCGTCATTTGCGCCGCCCGGAGACGGCGCACTTAAAGCGGGGGGTTAGCATGGCAGGCGTCAATCTTGCAGGCATCGTCAAGGCATACGGTGCCGTTCAGGTGGTCCACGGGATCGATCTCGACGTGCAGGAAAAGGAATTTGTCGTGCTTGTCGGCCCCTCTGGCTGCGGCAAGTCGACAACCCTGCGCATGATCGCCGGGCTGGAGGAAATTTCCGACGGCGACCTGACGATTGACGGGCGCCACGTGAACAGGGTCGCACCCAAGGACCGCGACGTGGCGATGGTGTTTCAGAACTATGCGCTCTACCCGCACCTGAACGTCGCCGACAACATCGCCTTCGGCCTGCGCATCCGCAAGGAAAGCAAGGCCAACATCGCCGCAAGCGTCGAAGAAGTCGCCGGCATTCTTGGTCTTACCGACTACCTCGGGCGTCGGCCTGCCGATCTGTCAGGAGGCCAACGCCAGCGCGTTGCCATGGGCCGCGCCATCGTGCGTCGGCCCAAGGTATTCCTGTTCGACGAGCCGCTGTCGAACCTCGACGCGAAACTCCGCACTCAGATGCGCGCCGAGATCAAGCGGCTGCACAAGCGGCTGGGCGTCACCTCGATCTATGTCACCCATGACCAGGTCGAGGCGATGACGCTCGCCGACCGGATCGTCGTCATGCATGATGGTCGGATCGAGCAGGTCGGCACCCCGATGGAGCTGTTCCTGAACCCCGCCAACACCTTTGTTGCGGGCTTTCTCGGCTCTCCGCCAATGAACATGGTCAAGGCCCGCATAAAGAGCGGCGCCAACGGCCCCATTGCCGAATTCGCAGGTCAGAACATTGGGCTTTCGCCCCTGAACGCGCTGCGCAACAGCGACGGCCTCGAAGTGATCCTGGGCATCCGGCCAGAGTTCGTGACGGTGGCCGACAATGATACCGCGGGCCGGGTCGAGGTCGATGTCGATCTGGTCGAGACTCTGGGTTCCGAGGCCCTGATCCACGCGACGCTGGCAGGGGAACCTTTCGTTATCCGCACCGACACCGTGGGCCATATGGGTGTCCTGGATGGCATCTCCGGCTTTACCGTCAAGCCCGACCTGATCCGCGTCTTCGACGCCGAGTCCGGCAAGGCGCTGTCGGGTCAGGAGACCGCGACATGACCAGCAATCCCGATCCTCATGATGGCGGCGGAGGCGGCACCAACGCGGTCGGCAAGGCATTGCGCAAGGAAAGACCCGGGCGGCTGACCCTTGTCGGCGAGCATCTGAAGCGCGAATGGCAGCTATATGTCCTTCTGCTGCCAACGATCCTGTGGCTGTTGGTCTTCCTTTACAAGCCGATGTACGGGCTTCAGATCGCATTCAAGGACTACAGCGTCTTTCGCGGCGTGGCAGGCAGCCCCTGGGCGGGGCTTGAGCATTTCTACACGCTGTTCGGCAATGACCAGTTCCTGCGGGCGCTGAAGAACACCGTCATCATCAGCTTCTACGGGCTGATCTTCGGCTTTCCGATGCCGATCCTGCTGGCGCTGATGTTCAACGAAGTCCTGCATCAGACCTTCAAGAAGACGGCTCAGACCATCGTCTACCTGCCTCACTTCATTTCGGCAGTGATCATCGCGGGCATTGTCATCACAGCATTTTCGCCATCGGCGGGCATTGTGAACACCGTGATGGGCTGGTTCGGGTTCGACTCGGTCTATTTCCTGACCAAGCCCGAGTGGTTCCGCCCCATCTTCGTCAGCACCGGCATCTGGCAAGAGGCAGGGTTCCAGTCAATTGTCTACCTGGCCGCGATCGCCGGAATTTCGCCGACGCTTTACGAAAGCGCGGTCGTCGACGGCGCCAGCCGCTGGCAGATGGTGTGGAAGATCACCGTTCCATCGATCCTGCCCACCATCATCATCATGCTGATCATCCGTATCGGCAACATGCTGGAAGTCAGCTTCGAGATGATCATCCTGCTTTACCAGCCCGCAACCTATCAGACTGCGGATGTGGTGAACACCTTCATCTATCGCCAAGGCATCCAGGGCGGCCAGTACGACCTTGCCGCGGCAGCCGGTCTGTTCAACGCCGTCGTCGCCTTCGTCCTGGTCATGACCGCCAACACGATTTCCAAGCGCTACTCGCGCACGTCGCTGTGGTGAGGAGGGAAAGCCCATGACCAATCTCAATCTCTATTCGCGCGGCGACAAGCTTTTCGTCATCATCAACATGGTCCTGATCGGCATTTTCACGATTTCTACGCTTTATCCGTTCATCTACATCGCCTCGCTGTCGATGAGCACCGGGTTCGAGGCCCGCTCCGGCAATGTGATCCTGACCCCGGTCGGTTTCACGTTGGAAGCCTACAAGCGGGTGCTGAGCGAGCCGATGTTCTGGATCTCGTACAAGAACACCTTCATCTATACGATCGGCGGCACCCTGATGAGCCTGGCGTTCATCATCCCCGGCGCCTATGCGCTGTCACGTCCGCAGCTCTATGGCCGGCGGTTCTGGAACCTGATGGTGGCCTTTACCATGTGGTTCCACGCCGGCATGATCCCGTTCTTCCTGAACATGCGCGACCTCGGCCTCCTTGACAGCTATTTCGGCATCATCATCGGGTTTGCCGTCAACGGCTTCAATATCATCCTGCTGCGCAACTTCTTCGAAAGCATTCCGCAAAGCTTCGAGGAGGCGGCGCGGATGGACGGAGCCAATGAATTCCAGGTGCTGTGGAAGGTCTTCGTGCCGCTGTCGAAGCCGGCCATCGCCACGGTCGCGCTGTTCTGCGTCGTGTCGCGCTGGAACGGGTTCTTCTGGGCAATGGTGCTGCTGCAGGACCAGGACAAGATCCCGCTGCAGGTCTATCTGCGCCATGTCATCGTCGAACTTTCCGATGACGAGGAATTCGCCAACACGCTGCTGACTGCGGCCTATTCGTTCGAAACGGTCAGCGCCGCGATCATCGTCTGCTCGATCATCCCGATCCTGCTCATCTATCCGTTCCTCCAGAAGTATTTCAGCAAGGGCATCCTGCTGGGTGGAGTGAAGGAATAACCATCAACGCAACAGGAGGAGAACCATGCGAAATCTTTCACTGACCCTTGCCATCCTTGGCACAACGGCGATCACGGCACCGGCCTTCGCTCAAGAAAGCCCGATGATTGCCGAGAAGCCGACCGAACTGACGATCCATTTCCACTGGGCGCGCGCGCAAGGGTATGACGAAAACTATCCGGTCGAAAAGAAGGCCTGCGAGCTGACCAACATCTGCCTCAAGGACGCGACGGCCGGCAAGAACAGCACCGACAGCCGCGAAGCCATGAACCTGCTGATCGCCCAGGGCAACATGCCCGACATTGTCGGCGGTGCGGCAATCCAGCAGCCGGTGAACCAGTACGGGCCGCAAGGTGCCTTCGTTCCACTGAACGATCTGGTCAAGGAAAACGCGCCGAACATCCAGGCCTTCTGGGACAGCCACCTCGGCCTGCAACAGGCGATCTCGTCCTATGACGGCAACTACTACTACATCCCCTATCTGCCCGACGGAAAATTCGGCCGGGCCTGGTACATCCGGCAGGACTGGCTTGACAAGCTGGGCCTGAAGCAGCCGCAGACCGTGGACGAGTTCCACGATGTGCTGGTGGCCTTTCGCGATCAGGACCCGAACGGTAACGGGCAGAAGGACGAGATCCCCTATTTCGCCCGCCAATGGGAAGAGGTGAACCGCCTGTTGACGCTGTGGGATGCACGGTCGTCGGGGTCGGATACCTACCACGACTTTTACGTCAACGCAGATGGCAAGGTCGTGCATCCCTATGCGCAAGAGGCATATCGGGATGGTCTGGCCCATATCGCCGAGTGGTATGCCGAGGGTCTGATCGACCCGGAAATCTATACCCGCGGTTCATCCTCGCGTGACTATCTCTTGGGCGAGAACCTGGGCGGATCGACCCATGACTGGTTCGCCTCGACCAGCGGCTACAACGCGGCCCTGGCTGGCAAGATCGAGGGCTTCAACTTCATCCCGTTCCTGCCACCGGCCTCGGCTGCGGGTGTGCGGATGGAAGAGCATCGCCGCATCCCGATCAAGCCGGACGGCTGGGCGATCAGCTATCAGGCGAAAGACCCGGTTCAGATCATCAAGTATTTCGACTTCTGGTTCTCCGAGCAGGGTCGCCTGCTGTCAAACTTTGGCGTCGAGGGCAAGACCTGGGACATGGTCGATGGTCAACCGATCTACAAGCCGGAAGTGCTGTCGAGCGATCAGGCGGTGAACAGCCAGATGTATCTGGAAGGCGCGCAGATCCCGCGCGGTTACTGGCAGGATTATCGCTACGAAGACCAGTGGACCTCGGAAGCCGCCCGCGAGGGGATCGCGCTTTACGAGGCCAACGATCTTTTGATCGACCAGTTCCTTGGCGTCGCGCTGAACGAAGAGGAGCAGTCTGTCTACGACAAGTACTGGCCGTCGCTGCGCAGCTACATGCTCGAGCGCCAGCAGGCCTGGGTGCTGGGCACCGGCAACGTAGCGGCCGACTGGGACGACTATGTCTCGACGCTCGACAAGATGGGCTACCAGGAAGTCATCGCGGTCATGAATTCGGCCTACAAGCGCCAGTACGGCGGCTGACCGATGCGACTTGCCCGCCCGCCAGTCTTTGGCGGGTGGGTCGCCACCCTCCAACTCCACTCAGGACACCAGGAACACCCCGATGTCGGCAGCAGCCCGCGACAGCAAGGCCTATCTTGACGAACCCGCCGCGGGTCGTCTCAACATCCAGTATGCACCTTGTGCGGGAGTCGATCTGGTGGAAAACCCGCCCCGGTTCACCTGGTTGCCGGTGGTCGAGGACGAGGCCCGTTATGTGCTGCGCCTGTCTACCGACCCCGACTATCCCGCAAAGGCAACGCGGCTGTTCACCGATATCGCGCTGAACTTCTTTACGCCCGACAGCGTGCTGGAACCGGGAACATGGCACTGGTCCTATGCGGTCTGGGATGCCGTAAAGGGGGCACCCGCAACCGCCTGGAGCGCCAGCCGCAGTTTTGATCTGGCCGAGGATCTGCCCGCCACGCCCCTGCCCGGACGGGCCGCCCGCTATGCCGGTGCCGATCTGGCGCATCCGCGGCTATGGCTGGGGACGAAACAGCTTGCCACCTTCCGCGCGACGGTGGCCAAGGATCCGGCCCACTGCACCTGGTCGACCTTCTTTGACAAAAGCGTCAAGCCCTGGATGGATCGGCCGGTGATGGACGAGCCTGCGGGCTATCCCAACCACCAGCGTGTCGCCCCGATCTGGCGGCAGACCTATATCGACTGCCAGGAATTGCTGTATGCGATCCGCCATCTGGCCATCGGCGGTCAGGTGACGGGCGATGCTGCCATGGTGTCACGCGCCAAGGAGTGGCTGCTGGCCGCCGCGGCCTGGGATCCGGCGGGCACCACCTCGCGTGCCTACACCGACGAATGGGCCTTCCGCGTTACGCTGGCGCTGGCCTGGGGCTATGACTGGCTGCATGGCGAGTTGAACGCGGATGAACGCGCCACGGTGCGGGCCGCGCTGCTGATCCGCACTCGCGAAATTGCCGACCACATCATCAAACACGCCAATATCCAGATCTTCCCCTATGACAGCCACGCTGTCCGGGCGGTCTCGGCCGTTCTTATCCCCGCCGCCATCGCCCTGCTGGACGAGGAACCCGAGGCGCGCGACTGGCTCGACTATTCGATCGAGTTCCTGTTCACGGTCTACTCTCCCTGGGGCGACCGCGACGGTGGCTGGGCCGAAGGGCCGCATTACTGGATGACCGGCATGGCCTATCTTATAGATGCCGCGAACCTTCTGAAGACCTTTGCCGGGCTGAACCTCTATACGCGGCCGTTCTTCCAGAAGACCGGCGACATGCCGCTTTACACCAAGGCACCCGACACCCGTCGCGCCACCTTTGGCGACGACAGCACGATGGGCGACCTTCCGGCAGTGAAGATCGGCTACAACCTGCGCCAGTTTGCCGGGGTGACCGGAAACGGCGCCTATCAGTGGTATTACGACGAGATCAAGCGCGCCAACCCTGGCACCGAAATGGCCTTTTACAACTGGGGCTGGTGGGACTTCAATTTTGACGAGCTGGTCTATCGCCATGACTGGCCGCTGGTCGAGGCGGCGCCGCCCGCCGACGACGACAAGCTGCGCTGGTTCAAGGGCATCGGCTGGGTCGCGATCCAGCACAAGATGGGCGCGCCGAAAGAGCATATTCAATTCGTCTTCAAATCCAGCCCCTTCGGCTCGGTCAGCCACAGCCACGGCGACCAGAACGCCTTCTGTCTGGCCGCCTTTGGCGAGGATCTAGCGATCCAGTCGGGTCACTATGTCGCCTTCAACAGCACCATGCACCAAGGTTGGCGCAAGCAGACGCGGTCGAAGAACGCCATCCTTATCAATGGCAAAGGCCAATATGCCGACCGCAACAAGGCGTTGCAGATGAGGTCGACCGGCAACATTCTGGCAGCCGAACAGCGGGCAGATCACATCTACATCAAGGGCGACGCGACCGCGGCCTATGCCCAGCTTTCGCCCGAGGTGACGCGCGCCGAACGCGAGGTCTACTTCTTCAACAACGCCTTTTTCGTCTTCGTCGATTCCATCGACGCCGAGGCGCCTGTCGAGATCGACTGGCTCCTGCATGCGAACGAAGCCTATCAGCTTGGCCAAAGCTCGTTCCGCAATACCAGTCGCCAGGCGGGGTTCTACGGCGAGATCATCTGGTCGGAAGGCGGCGCGCCGGTGCTTTCCCAGACGACCGGCTTTCCCGGTGTTGACCCTACGGAAATCGAGGGCCTGCCTGTCAGCACCTGCCTGACGGCGCGCTTTCCCAAAGCGCCACGCCACCGGATCGTCACCTTGCTGGTGCCCTACCCAAAGAACGATCCGCGCCGGGTTTTCCACTTCATCGACGACCAGGGCTACGACGCCGATCTGTACTTTACCGATGCCGACGAGAACACCTTCAAGGTCGTGGTGAAGAAGCTGGCCGGGACAAACATCTGACGGGCGCAACATGGGGCTCGGCCCCGGCCTTGCGCCGACACCAAGGAGAATGACCATGGACGTGAAGAACTATTTCCCCGGCGGCGAGATCGGGCTTGAGGACATCGGCGGCGGCATCAAGCGGAAGATCACCGCGCACAACGAGAATCTGATGTGCGTCGAGGTCCATTTCGAAAAGGGGGCCGTTGGCGCCATGCACAGCCACCCCCACGAACAGATCACCTACATCCTTTCGGGGCGTTTCGAGTTCAACGTCGGCGGTGCCAAGAAAGTCCTTTCCGCCAGAGACTCTACTTACAAGCAACCCCATATCGAACATGGCGCCGTCTGCCTTGAGGCGGGCGTGCTCCTGGACATCTTCACCCCGTCCCGTACGGATTTCCTCTAATAATTCAGCGGAGTAATCGCGATGACCAAATATGCAATGATCACCGGAGGTACAGCTGGTATCGGCCTGGCAACCGCCATGACCCTGGGCCGCGCGGGCTATCACATCGTCCTTAACGGCATCCTGGAAGACCAGGGCAAAGAAGCCGTCGCGGCGCTTAAGGCCGAAGGGATTGCGTCAGACCTCTTCATCTTCGACGTCACCGACGAAAACGCAGTTACCGCCGCTTTTGCGCAGATCAAGGCGAAGTTTCCCAAGCTGGACGTGCTGGTGAACAACGCCGGGGGCCTGGGCGGCCGGTCACGTTTCGAAGACATGGAAACAGGCTTTTTCCGCAAGGTGATGGCGCTGAACCTGGACAGCGTCTTCTTCGTCAGCCGCGCCGCCATCCCGCTGCTGAAGGCGGCCGGGGGCGCTTCCATCATCAACTTCAGCTCGAACGCGGGCTGGAATGCGGGGGGGCCGGGGGCCGGTGTCTACGGCACCTCCAAAGCGGCGGTGACCACGCTGACCCGCGCCCTGGCCAAGGATCTGGCCGAGTATGACATTCGGGTCAACGCGGTGTCTCCGGGCACCATCGACACGGATTTCCACGCGAACATCAAGGCGACCAAACCCGAGGTCTTTGCCTCGTGGAAAAACAACATCCTGATGAAACGTCTTGGCCAGCCGGAAGAAGTGGCCTCGGTCATCGAGTTTCTGGTCAGCGAGAAGGCATCCTTCCTGACGGGTGAGATTGTGCAGATCAACGGCGGCCAAGACTTCCTCTGATCGCTCAGACGGGCCTGCCAGACAACAAGGAAAGAACATGAAACTTCAGGGAAAAACCGCAATCGTTACAGGTGGCGGCCGCGATATCGGGCGCGCCTGCGCTGTCAAGCTGGCCTCGGAAGGCGCCAGGGTGGCGATCAACTATTTTGCTAGCAGTGCCGGGGCCGAGGAAACCGTGGCCGAGATAAAGGCGCAAGGCGGCAAGGCCATAGCGGTGCAGGGTGATCTGAATAACCCCGCCGATGTCGAGGCGCTGGTGGCGCGCACGGTCGAAACCTTCGGTGGAGTCGATGTGCTGGTGAACAATGCGGGCGGGCTGATCGCGCGCAAGACCATTACCGAGATGTCGCTTGAGCACTGGCAGGCGGTGATGGACCTGAACCTCACCAGCACCTTCCTGATGATCAAGGCCTGCCTGCCGCACATGACCAAAGGCACCATCGTCAATCTGGCAAGCCAGGCGGGCCGCGACGGCGGCGGCCCAGGCGCAGTCGCCTATGCCACGTCCAAGGGCGCGGTCATGACCATGACCCGCGGCCTTGCCAAGGAACTGGGCCCGGCAATCCGTGTGAATGCGCTGTGCCCCGGCATGATCGACACCGATTTTCACAACATCCACACCGCCGACGCCGCGCGCCGCGGATTCGAGGCCGCGTCCGCGGTGAAGCGGCAGGGCGTGCCCGAGGATACGGCGAATCTGGTTCTGTTCCTTGCCTGCGACGACTCGGCCTTCATCACCGGCACCAATGTCGACATCAACGGCGGAATGCTTTTCAGCTAGGTGTCACCACGCAGTTTGCCGGCCCCGGCCAGATGCAAGGGGGGAAAACAAGTTGAAAGTCCTGATCTCGGGCACCGGATTTGCCGGCCAGGGCCATGCTGATGCCTTCCGGGCCGCCGGCGCCGAAATCGTTGGCATCGTCGGCCGCACGCCGAATGTCGTTCGCGAGGTGGCCGGAAGAATGGGCATCCCCTACGCGGGTACCGACTGGCAGGATGCGCTGGACGCCTGCCGGCCGGACATCGTCTCGATTGCGACGCCGGGCGGCGCCCATTACCAGCCCATCGGGCAGGCCATCGACTTCGGCTGCCATGTGTTCTGTGACAAGCCGATGACCGAAAGCGGTGAGACAGCCGTCGATCTCTACAGGTTTGCACTGCAGAAGGGCGTCAAGACGGCCTATGCCGCGAGTTTCCGCTATACGCCCAGCGTTCTTCATGCCCGGCAATTGGTCGCGAATGGTGCGATCGGCGAACCGGTCGAGGTTGAATGCATGTCGCATTTCAATCTGGAGCGCGAGATTCCCTTCGGATGGTCGCACCGCAGGGAAAAGGGTGGCGGGCGGTTGAACAACAATTTCACCCACACGTTGTCCATCGTGGCGTCCGTCGTCGGTGACAGGATACTTTCGGTCATCGGTGATCTGCGCGACGACCTAGGAAAGGCACCCATCGTCGAGGGCGTACACAACTTCGCCACGCGCCGGGACTTTATTCCACAGGACCTGAACGACCCTTCGCTGAAGTGGGGCGAGAGCAATGTCGAATGGTCCTATACCGTGCTGGCGCGGATTGAGAGCAGGCTTGCCGCCAACCCGGTGTCGGTGCTGTTCAAGCATGGCGGGCTGGTGCCGCGGTTCCACGAAGACCACATCGTGTTCTACGGCACCGAAGGCGCGATCTACCTGAAGGGCCACTATGGCAGCGGCCCGCTGTTTTTGTGGAGCAAGGGCAAGACCTGGCAGGAAATGCCGCTGCCCCAAGAGATTGCCGACGCCGTGCCAAAGGTGAAAGGCGAGACAGAGCAATGCTGGCACTATCTGGCGCGCGAATTCGTCCGCGATATTCAGGGCGAACCGGTTGCGCCCCATCCGACCTTCCGCGAAGGCAGCCAGTATCAGCAGATCATCGACCTGATCCGCACAAATGACAATTGGACGGAAGTGCCCGGACTGAACTGATCGGGCCGAAAGGGCAGGGAACAACTCCATGAAAATTATCGACGCAAAAGTGTTCGTTGGCGGCCCCGCCAAGAACTATGTCACGCTGAAGATCATGACCGATCAGGGCATCCATGGCCTGGGCGACGCCACGCTGAACAACCGCGAAACCCTTCCCGCTGCCTATTTGCAGGATTACCTGATCCCCAATCTGATCGGCATGGACCCGCGCAACAGCGAGGACATCTGGCAGTTGTTCTATCGCGGTGCCTATTTCCGGCGCGGCCCGATTGCGATGGCGGCTTACGGGGCCATCGACATGGCGCTGTGGGATATCAAAGGCAAGCTGGCGAACCTGCCGCTCTATCAGCTTTTCGGCGGCAAAAGCCGGGATGGCGCGATGGTCTATGCCCATACCACAGGTGCCGACCTGGAGGACCTGATGGACAGCATCGCCCATTATGTCGAACAGGGCTACAAGGCAGTGCGGGTGCAATGCGGCATTCCGGGCATGCCGACGGCCAGCTATGCGGTGCCGGAGAAGAAGGGTGCCGGCAAACACTACATCAGCGATTTCAGCGGGATCCGCCCAAAGGTCGAGATTTGGGATTCCGGGCGCTACATGCGCTACATGCCCGGTGCGCTGGCCGAAATCCGCGCCCGGTTTGGCCCCGAGCTGCACATCCTGCACGACGTTCACCACCGACTTTTGCCGCGCGAAGCCGCCGAGTTCGCCACGGCCGTCGAACCGGTTGGTCTTTACTGGCTGGAAGATCCGACACCGGCCGAGGATCAGGATGCGCTCAGGCTGCTGCGGCA
>JBATAV010000092.1:0-1949 GCA_049662025.1 Paracoccaceae bacterium
GCCATCGGGTGGCCGCAAGATCAAACTCGTGCGGGCGGCGACGTTCAACATTTTCAATGAGTTCACGAACCTGCAGTATCTGATCAGAGTCCGGAACCAACGCTAGAGCGCATTGCAGTTTTTTCGATTCAGGATTCCCACGAGGCCAGATTTCTGATTCCCTGTCTGAATGGCAGATATGGGGGTCAGTGATGGGCAAGCCACATCCTATGGCGCTTCGGGTGCGCGTGGTCGGGTTCGTGGAAGAATGGCATTCGCATCGTGCGGCTGCAGCTCGGTTCCGGGTTTCGGTCAAGTTCGTCAACGACATGGTGATTCTGAAACGCGAAACAGGCGGGCTTGACCCGCGGGCGCAGGGCAATGGTGGCGGTCATGGCAAACTCAATGCGATAACGGACTGCATCAAGACGCGGATGGCCGAGAAGCCCGGTCTTACCTTGAACGATCTGGTCGCTGAACTGGCACGCCACCACGGCATCACGATCCACTGTAGCGCGACAAACTGGATGAGAACTGCGCGACAATCTGGATGGTGATCGTGTGTCGCAGTGGTTTGAGGATTGCGGCTTTGGGTGTCGCGCGCAAGTGGTCTTTTGGGCGTTGATTGTCGCGGCGCGTCAATGGGCTTGGGTTTTGAGAGTCGCGCGTGAGGCTGGCCGACCTGGGCCACGTTGTTGGTCGATGGCTTCGCGTCGCCGATAGCTTTCGACGTTGAGCTCCAGGATGGTGGAGTGGTGGACCAGCCTGTCGACGGCGGCCAGCGTCATGGCCGGATCGGGGAAGATGCGGTTCCAATCGCCGAAGGGCTGATTTGCCGTGATGGCGATGGAGCGTCGTTCGTATCTGGCGCTGATCAACTCGAACAGGACGCTGGTTTCGGGTTGGTCCTTGGTGACGTAGGCCATGTCATCGAGAATGATCAGGTGGTATTTGTCGAGGCGCGTGATGGCGGCCTCGAGTGCCAGTTCCCGGCGTGCGACCTGCAGTTTCTGGACGAGATCGGTGGTGCGGGTGAAGAGGACGCGCCAGCCATTCTCGATGAGGCCGAGGCCGATGGCGGCGGCCAGATGGGTTTTGCCACCGCCGGGCGGTCCGAACAGGATCAGGTTGGCGCCGGCCTCCAGCCAACTATCCCCGGCGACGAGCGCCATGACACGGGCTTTGGAGATGGTCGGAACGGCGTCGAAGTCGAAGCCGGACAGGGTCTTGCCCGGCGGCAAGCGTGCTTCGGCGAGGTGGCGCTCGATCCGCCTTTGTCCGCGTTCGGCGATCTCGTGTTCCGCGAGGGCTGCCAGCAATCGTGTCGCAGGCCATCCCTCCTTGTCAGCCCGTTCCGTGAAGGAGGGCCAGAGGTGCTTGATGGCCGGCAGACGCAGTTCATTTAGCAAGAGGTTCAAGCGCGCAGCGTCGATGGGATCAGAGGCGATCATGCGGCTTCTCCCGCAGGCACTACGGCCAAGAGGGCGTTGTAATCGCTGAGCGGGGTGACCGGCACGGTGATGTCGGGCAAAAAGGCCGGGTCAGGTGAGAACCGCGCCCGCATCGCCGCCATATCTGGCAGTTCGTTGGCCGCGAGGAGGCCGGAGATGACCGTGGCCAGTTCGGCCTCGCATCCCCTGTCGTGGGCCAAGGCGAGAATATCGACGGTGAGCTTGCAGGCCATCTTCTCGGGCAATGCGGCCATGGCAGCCTCATAAAGCTGGCGATAGGCATCACGCGGGAAGAGCTGATCGCGGTAGACCAGACCTGGCAGCGCCATTGGCTTGCGTCGCAGGGCATGGATCACATGGCGGTAATCAACAACGTGGCCGCGCCTTTGGTCTCCATATCCCCGGCCGCGCGGCAGGGTCAGCAGATGGGTGGCTCCGAGGTAAAGGTCGAGCCTGTCATCATGCAGCCTGACGCGCAGGCGGTGGCCGATCAGGCGGGACGGCACGGTGTAGAATACG
>JBATAV010000093.1:0-2360 GCA_049662025.1 Paracoccaceae bacterium
CGGACCTGCGGCTTTCGTCGCGCGATCCCTATTCGTTGCGCTATGTCGCGCTGACTGCGGCGGTGATGGCGGCGCTGTTCGGGTCTTTCTGGCGGGTGTCTTCGGTGGCGGGCATTGCCCCCGGCCCGGCCGAGGCGGCGGCTGGCGGGCCGACATGGGAAGGCTGGGCACAGCCGCCGGCCTATACCGGCAAGCCCTCGGTCTATCTGTCGGACGTGACGGCACCCACGCTTGAGGTTCCGGTGGGCACCCGCATCCAGATCCGGCTTTACGGCCCCGAAGGCGCGTTGACGGTGGAACAGACCATCGCTCAGGTGGCACTGCAGCCTGCCAGCACCACCCCTGATGCGCCCAAGCCCGAGGGCGTGGCGGGGCTGACCAACCTGGTGGTCAGCCAGTCGGGCAAGCTGGAAATCAGCGGGCCGGGTGGCCGGGAATGGCAGATCACCGCCACACCGGACGGGGCGCCTGCCGTTCAGGTCGCAGGCGAGATGACGCGCGAGGCGGACGGCAGGTTCAAACAAGGCTTCAAGGCCAGCGACGATTATGGCGTGGCCGCCGGCAAGGTGACGATCACGCTGGACCTGGCCGCGGTTAACCGCCGCCATGGCCTGACCATCGACCCCGAACCGATGGCGCCGGTGGTGCTGGACCTGCCGATGCCGCTGAAGGGCGGGCGCAAGGACATCAGCGAAATCCTTGTCGACGACCTGTCGAAAAGCCCACTGGCGAACCTGCCGGTCAGCATGGTGTTCAGCGTGGCCGATGCCTCCGGGCAGACGGGCGACTCCCAGCCCTACAAGGTGCTGCTGCACGGTCGCCGGTTCTTTGACCCGATGGCGGCGGCCGTGATCGAGATGCGGCGTGATCTGTTGTGGAACCGCGCCAATGCCAGGCGGACTGTGGAAATCCTGAAGGCGGTGTCGAACCGGCCCGAGGATTTCCTGCGCTCGAAACGCGCGGCGCTGCATCTGCGGGTGGCCCTGCGCGAACTGGACGCGATGCAGGGCAACATGACGACCGAACAGCGCGACGCCATGGCCGAAAAGCTGTGGGACATCGCGCTGATGTTTGAAGAAGGCGATCTCTCCAGCGCGATGGACCGGTTGCAGCGCGCTCAGGACCGGCTGGAAGAAGCGATCAAGAATGGCGCCTCGCCCGAGGAAATCGACCAGCTGATGAAAGAGCTTCAGCAGGCGATGAAGGACTACACGCAAGAGCTGGCCGAAGAGGCCCAGCGCAACCCCGAAGGCATGCCGAAAAGCGGCGATGGCCAGACGATTACCGGCGATCAGTTGCAGCAGATGCTGGACGAGATCGAGCGGCTGATGAAGGAAGGCAAGACCGCCGAGGCGATGGCGCTGATGGAACAGCTGCGCCAGCTGATGGAGAACATGCAGGTCACCCAAGGCGACGGCAAGGGCGAGGGCAAGGGCCCGATGCGCGATCTTGGCGACACGCTGAAGGACCAGCAGGGCCTGTCGGACGATGCCTACCGCGACATGCAGAAGGGCCAGAACGGCGAAAAGCCAAGTCAGGATCCGGGCGATCTGGCCGACCGCCAGCGCGAGTTGCGCAAGCGGCTTGGCGATCTGCAGGACCAGAAGCTGCCGGGCGACGGCGGCAAGAAGGGCGAAGCGGGCCGCGATGCGCTGGACCGGGCGGAAAAGTCGATGAAAGAGGCTGAAAAGTCGCTGAAAGAGGGCGATCTGGACGGCGCGCTGAACCATCAGGCCGACGCGATGGAGGCCATGCGCGACGGCATGAAGGATTTCGGCGAGGCGCTGGCCGATGAAAAGAAAGACGGGCAGGAAAACGGCGGCACCCAGGACGCCAGCCGCCCCGATCCGAATGGCAAGGACCCGCTGGGCCGCGAGCAAGGCGATGCGGCGCGCATCGGCAGCGACCGCAACATGGTGCAGAACGACCCCGACAAACGGGCGCAGGATCTGCTGGACGAGATCCGCCGCCGTTCGGGCGAAGCGCAACGCCCGACGGAAGAGCTGGACTACCTGAAGCGGCTTCTGGACCTGTTCTGAAACGGCGGCTTAGCCGCCGTCGCCTTTCAGCGCACTGGTAGCCGAATTCATCAGGTCATTCAGCCACAGCCGCAGCCCGTCGACGAAGGTGACATAAGCGGTCAGCCCGCCTTCCAGCGCCGGAAACTGGGTGATCAGCTTCGGCGCGGCCATATAGACGGCGGCGGCGATGACGGCCAGCAGGATCATCAGGAAAAACCCGCTGCGGAACCCGCGGCGACCCTTGGTCAGGTCGGGCAGCGCGTCGACCTCGGCATCGGGGTCGGACTGGTCATCGCTGGGCCGAAGGGTCGAGTTGATTTCCTCGACATCGGGCAGAAG
>JBATAV010000094.1:0-2888 GCA_049662025.1 Paracoccaceae bacterium
GATCTTTCCGGGGCGGCTCTACGTCGAACTGCAGCGCCACCCGGTCGAGGGCAGCGAAGGCGGTCGGCTGCCGCAGGCCGAAGCCGCCTCGGAACGCGGCCATATCGAGATGGCCTATGACATGGCCCTGCCCCTGGTCGCCACCAACGACGTCTATTTCCCCGAAACCAGGATGTATCAGGCGCATGACGCCCTGATCTGCATTGCCGAAGGCGCCTATGTCGACCAGTCCGAAGGCCGCCGCCGCCTGACCCCGCAGCACTACTTCAAGTCCGAGTCCGAGATGTGCGCGCTGTTCGCCGATCTGCCCGAGGCCATTGAGAACACCGTCGAGATCGCCCGCCGCTGCGCCTATGCCGTCGCCAAACGCAAGCCGATCCTGCCCCGGTTCGCCGATGACGAGGTGCAGGAACTGCGCCGTCAGGCCAACGAAGGCCTGCAGGCCCGGCTGGCCGTCATCCCCCACGCGGTCCCGCCCGCCGACTATCAGGCACGCCTGGATTTCGAGCTGGGCGTGATCGAGAACATGGGCTTTCCCGGCTATTTCCTGATCGTGGCCGATTTCATCAAATGGGCCAAGGATCACGGCATCCCGGTCGGCCCCGGCCGCGGCTCGGGCGCAGGCTCGCTGGTCGCCTATGCGCTGACCATCACCGACCTCGACCCCCTGCGCTACGCCCTGCTGTTCGAGCGGTTCCTGAACCCCGAACGGGTCAGCATGCCCGACTTCGACATCGACTTCTGCATGGACCGCCGCGAAGAGGTCATCCGCTACGTCCAGGACCGTTACGGCCGCGACAGGGTGGCCCAGATCATCACCTTCGGCGCCCTTCTGTCGAAAGCCGCCGTCCGCGACGTCGGCCGCGTCCTGCAGATGTCCTACATGCAGGTCGACCGCCTCTCCAAGATGATCCCGGTCGAAGGCGTCAAGCCGGTCTCCGTCACCAAGGCGCTGGCCGACGAGCCCCGCCTGCGCGAGGCCGCCAAGGAAGAGGTCGTCGCCCGCCTCCTCGACTACGCCGCCCAGCTTGAGGGGCTCTACCGCAACGCCTCCACCCATGCCGCCGGCGTGGTGATCGGCGACCGCCCGCTGGACGAACTGGTGCCGCTCTACCAGGACCCCCGCTCCGACATGCCCGCCACCCAGTTCAACATGAAATGGGTCGAAGCCGCCGGTCTGGTCAAATTCGACTTCCTCGGCCTCAAAACCCTCACCGTCATCCAGAACGCCCTGCAACTCCTCGCCCAACGCGGCATCCACATCGACATCGGCCTGATCCCGCTTGACGACAAACCCACCTACGACCTCTACGCCGCCGCCAAGACCACCGCCGTCTTCCAGGTGGAATCCTCCGGCATGATGGACGCCCTTCGCCGCATGAAGCCCACCTGCATCGAGGACATCGTCGCCCTCGTCGCCCTCTACCGCCCCGGGCCGATGGAGAACATCCCCACCTATTGCGAGGTCAAGAACGGCCTCAAACCGATCGAATCCCTCCACCCCACCATCGACCCCATCCTGTCCGAGACCCAAGGCATCATCGTCTACCAGGAACAGGTGATGCAGATCGCCCAGGTCATGGCCGGCTACTCCCTCGGCGGCGCCGACCTGCTGCGCCGCGCCATGGGCAAGAAGAACCCGGTCGAGATGGCCCGCGAACGCCCCAAATTCATCGCCGGCTGCGCCACCACCCACGCCATCGACGCCACCAAATCCGGCGAAGTCTTCGACCTTCTGGAAAAATTCGCCAACTACGGCTTCAACAAATCCCACGCCGCCGCCTATGCCGTGGTCAGCTACCAGACCGCCTGGCTCAAAACCAACCACCCGGTCGAATTCATGGCCGGGGTGATGAACTGCGACATCCACCTCACCGACAAACTCGCCATCTACAAGCGCGAGGTCGACAAGCTCGGCCTCACCACCTCTCCCCCTTGCGTCAACCGCTCCGCCGCCACCTTCACCGTGGAAAACGGCGAGATCCTCTACGCCCTCGGTGCGCTGAAAAACGTCGGCGTCGAGGCCATGCGCCTGATCACCGAGGCCCGGCAGACCGAAACCGGCCCCAAACCCTTCGCCACCCTCTTCGACTTCGCCCGCCGCACCGACCTCAAGCGCATCGGCAAACGCCCGCTCGAAATGCTCGCCCGCGCCGGATGCTTCGACGCGCTCGACCCCAACCGCGCCCGCGTGTTCGAAGCCCTCGATGCCCTCACCGCCTACTCCGCCGCCATCCACGACGCCAAGGCCTCCACCCAGGTCTCGCTCTTCGGCGATTCCGGCACCGACATCCCCGAACCCCGCCTGCCCTGGCGCGACGACTGGCTGCCGGTGGAGCGCCTCGCCCAGGAACATCAGGCCATCGGCTTCTACCTCTCCGGCCACCCGCTCGATGACTACATGTCCGCCCTCAAACGCAAAGACGTCAAAACCCTCACCGAAATCACCGCCACCGCCATCTCCCGCGGCCCCCACATCGCCCGCATCGCCGGCTCCGTCGCCGCCCGTCAGGAACGCAAATCCGCCAAGGGCAACCGCTTCGCCTTCGTCTCGCTCTCCGACCCCACCGGGCTCTACGAGGTCACCGTCTTCTCCGACGTGCTCGAGGCCTCGCGTGACCTGCTGGAGCCCGGCCGCAACGTCGTCCTCACCGTCCGCGCCGACCCCGACGGCGACGGCGTCAAGCTCCTCGCCACCGCCGTCTCCCCCATCGACACCGTCGCCGCGGCAGCCGGCGCCTCCGACATCCGCATCCACCTCAACCGCGCCGAAGCCATCCCCTCCCTCGCCGCCCTCCTGAGCACCGTCCAAGGCACCACCCGCGCCCAGATCACCCTCTGCATCCCCGACGCCACAGGCCGCGAGATCGACTTGACCCTCCCAAACC
>JBATAV010000095.1:0-5121 GCA_049662025.1 Paracoccaceae bacterium
GCCCGGCGGCGCCGCCAGTGGCATTTCCGACAGCAAACTGCCCGACATGCAGGCCGGATGGGAGCAGGGCATCACCAACGCCCTGGCCGGTCTTGCAGGCCTCAACATGTGCTACGAGGCGGTCGGCATGCACGCCAGCCTGCTGGGCTTCTGCCTGGAAAGCCTGGTCCTCGGCGACGATCTTCTGGGCCAGACCATGCGCCTTGTCCGCGGCATCGACGTCACCCCCGACTCGACCTCGATCGACGCGATGAAAGAGGTCTGCCTGATCGGCCCCGGCCATTACCTCGGCTCCGACCAGACCCTGAAACTGATGCAGACCGAATACATCTACCCCAAGGTCGGCAACCGGATGAGCCCCAAGGAATGGAACGAGGCCGGCAAACCCCTGCTTCTCGACACCGCCATCGCCCGCAAGAATGAAATCCTTGCCAAGGCGGGCTGCACGGTGGACCCTGAGATTGACCGCACCATTCGTGCGCGCTTCAACATCTACTTCAAGTGAGGCTGCCATGATCCCGGAAAACATGACGAAATTCTACATCGACGGTGCCTGGGTCGAGCCGATTTCGAAAAACCGCCTCGGCGTCGAAAACCCCGCGACCGAGGAAATCGTCTGCGAAGTGGCTTTGGGAAACACCGCCGACGCCGACCGCGCCATCGCCGCCGCCCGCGCGGCGTTCGACGGCTGGGCCACCACGCCCTTGAAAACCCGCATCGCGCAGGTCCGCCGCATCCTCGAGGTCTACAACGCGCATTACGAAGACCTCGCCCAAGTCATGTCCACCGAAATGGGCGCGCCGATCGAATGGGCGCGCGGCGCGCAGGCCTGGGCCGGGCAGGTGCATATCGAATCCACCATCAAGGCCGCCGAAACGATGGAATGGGAGGCGATGCGCGGCACCACCCGCATCGTGCATGAAGGCATCGGAGTTTGCGCGCTGATCACGCCGTGGAACTGGCCGATGAACCAGATCGCCTGCAAGGTGGCCCCGGCCCTGATCGCGGGCTGCACCATGGTCTTGAAACCCTCGGAAATCGCCCCGCTTTCGGGCACGCTGTTTGCGCAGATCTGCCATGAGGCGGGGGTGCCGAAGGGCGTCTTCAACCTGATCCACGGCACCGGGCCAGAGGTCGGCGCCCATATCTCGGCCCACCCTCAGGTCGACATGGTGTCGTTCACCGGATCGACCCGCGCGGGCACCGCCGTCGCCGCCGCCGCCGCCCCCACCGTCAAGCGGGTGGCGCAGGAACTGGGGGGCAAGTCGCCCAACATCATCCTGGCCTCGGCCGACCTGCAAGCCGCCGTTGCCGGCGGGGTCGAGGGTTGCTTTGCCAACACTGGCCAAAGCTGCGATGCGCCGACCCGGATGTTCGTCCATCGCAGCCAGCACGATCAGGCGCTGACCTTCGCCAGGGCCGCCGCCGAGGCGGTTGTCGTCGGCGACCCGCGTGACACCGCCACCACCATGGGCCCGCTGATCTCGAAGCTGCAATTCGACAAGGTGCAGCGGCTGATTCAGGCCGGCATCGACGAAGGCGCCACCCTCGTTTGCGGCGGCATCGGGCGGCCCACCGGCGTGAACCGCGGCTGGTTCGTGCGACCCACCATTTTCGGCAATGTCACCAATGAGATGACCATCTCGCGCGAGGAGATCTTCGGCCCCGTTCTGGCGATCCTGCCCTATGACGACATCGACCACGCCGTCACCATGGCCAACGACACGCCCTATGGGCTGGCCGCCTATATCGCCGGCCCGGTGGCCGAGGCGCAGCCCATCGCCCGCCGGTTGCGGGCGGGCACCGTCAACCTGAACTACCCCGCCTGGGACACTTTCGCCCCCTTCGGCGGCTACAAGCAATCGGGTAACGGCCGCGAATATGCGGATTGGGCGATCCATGACTTCCTCGAGGTCAAGGGCATTGTGGGGTGGGGCGCATGAATTACGGTTATGTCGGCCTTGGCAACCTGGGCGGCCATCTGGCAGCCAACCTGATCCGCGGCGGTCATCAGGTCACCGTCTATGACCGCAATCCGAAGCTGGCAGAACGCCATAGCAGCTTGGGCGCAAAGGTGGCGGCTTCGGTCAGCGAACTGGCCGGGCAGGTGGATCATGTCTTCACCTGCCTGCCGCATCCGGCGGCGTCAGAGGCGGTTCTGGCCGAGTTGTTGACCGAACTGAAACCCGGCGCGACCTGGATCGAGAACTCCACCCTTGGCCGTGACGACGTGCTGCGGCTGGCGGGCCTGGCGCGGATCGGTGGCGAGGTGCGGATGCTGGAAGCCCCGGTCACCGGTGGCGTTCACCTGGCGGCGCGGGGCGAGATCACCGTGATGGCGGGCGGCGATCCGGATCTTTTTGATCTGCACCGCCCGGCGCTGCAGGCGATCGGCAATAAGATCTTCTACATGGGTCCCCTGGGGTCGGCGGCGGTGATCAAGGTCATCACCAACATGCTGGCTTTCATCCATCTGGTGGCGGACGGCGAGGCGCTGATGCTGGCCAAGCGCGGCGGGCTGGATCTGAAGACCGCGTGGGAGGCGATTGCGGCCTCGTCCGGCAGCAGCTTCGTGCATGAGACCGAGGGCCAGCTGATCCTGAACGGCAGCTACGACATCGCCTTCACCATGGATCTGGCGCTGAAGGATCTGGGCTTTGCCATGGGCTTTGGCCGCGAATTCGGCGTGCCGCTGGATCTGGCAGCGCAGACGGCGCAGACCTTCCTGAAGGGCAAGGCGGTCTATGGCGGGGCGGCGCAATCGACGCAGATCGTCAAGCTGCTGGAAGATGCCCTCGGCACCGACCTGCGCGCCGAGGGCTTTCCGGCGCGGCTGGAATGATCGGGGCGAAAAGGTTAAGAATGGCTTAAGCGCGTCTGGCCAAGCCATTGAATTCATTGCGTCCTGGGTCGCGTCCCGAGTCGGGACGCCAGCAGGGGGCGATGATGACGGCAGAAACCGACGCAAGGGTGGCCAGGCTGCTGCACCACCGCAAGGCCGGGCTTGCCCTCGGCGACCCGGTGGTGCCCCCGATCACCGCCTCGGCCACCTTCCACCTGCCGCACACCCAGGGCGCGCCCTTCGTCTACGCCCGCAACGGCACCCCCACCTGGGAGGCGGTCGAGGCACAGCTCTCGATCCTCGAAGAGGCCGAGGTCGTCACCTTCCCCTCCGGCATGGCCGCCATCGCCGCCGCCCTTTTCGCCACCCTGAAAGCAGGCGACCGGCTGGTGATCCCATCTGACGGCTACTACGTCACCCGCATCCTGTCGCAAGGCTTCCTCGCGCCGCTCGGCATCGCCATCACCGAACTGCCCACCCGCGACTACGCCACCGCCGATTTCACCGGCGCCGCCGTGGTCTATCTGGAGACGCCGTCGAACCCCGGCCTCGACGTGGTGGACATCAAGGCCGTCGCGGCGCGGGCACGGGCGGCGGGGGCAAAGGTGATCGCCGACAACACCACGATGACACCGCTTCTGCAGCGCCCGCTGGATCTGGGTTGCGATCTGGTCGTGGCCGCCGATACCAAAGCGCCCGCCGGGCATTCCGACGTGCTGTTCGGCCATGTCGCGGGCCGCGACGCGGGCCTGATGGCGCGGGTGCGCGACTGGCGGCGGATGGCAGGGGCTGTGCCCGGGCCATTCGAGGCGTTCCTGGTGCACCGCGGTCTGGAGACGCTGGAACTGCGGCTGGAGCGGATGTGCGCCAGTGCGGCAAGAATCGCCGCCCGGCTGGCCGCGCATTCTGCGGTGACGGGCCTGCGCTATCCGGGGCTGCACGGTGATCCGTCGCACGCGGTGGTGGGCGGGCAGATGGCCAATGGCGGCTTTCTGATCGGCTTTCAACTGGCCAATGCAGGCGCGGCCGAGGCGTTTCTGGCCCGCTGCCCGCTGATCGAACAGACCACCAGCTTTGGCGGCACCCATACCGCAGGCGAGCGCCGCGCGCGCTGGGGCGACGTGGTGGATGAGGGGTTCATCCGTCTTTCGGTGGGGGTCGAGCCGGTCGAGACGCTGTGGTCCGCCATTGCCGATGTGCTGAACGGCTGAGCAGGGCCAGTTTTCTTGCGCAAGAAGATTGCAAATTCCTTGCTTGAGGAATTTGGTGCCCCGCACGGATCGCCGCGGTCAGCCGGTGGCCTTGCCAGCGAAATCGGCGGCCGAGTGGCGTTCGGGCACTTGCCCGCTTTCATCCCCCCAGGTGCGGTTGACCATTCGGCCCCGGATCACTGCCGGGCGGGTGGCGATGGCCTCGGCCCAGCGTTGAACGTGGGTGTAGATGCCCGCGTCCAGGAACTCGGCCGACTCGTAGGTCTCGTTGCGCACCAGCGCGCCGTACCAGGGGAAAATCGCCATGTCGGCGATGGTGAAGCTGTCTCCGGCGATGAAGGGCCGGGTCGCCAGTTGGCGGTCCAGCACGTCAAGCTGGCGCTTCACCTCCATGGCGAAACGGTTGATCGGATATTCCTGTTTGGTCGGCGCGTATTTGTAGAAATGCCCGAACCCACCGCCCAGATAGGGCGCCGATCCCATCTGCCAGAAGAGCCAGTTCAGGCATTCCGTCCGCCCGGTCGCATCGCCCGGCAGGAAGGCGCAGAACCTCTCGGCCAGGTAAAGCAGGATCGCCCCGCTTTCGAAGACGCGGGTTTCCGGCGTGGTGGACCGGTCGATCAGCGCCGGGATCTTGGAATTCGGGTTGACCTCGACGAAGCCCGAGCCGAACTGGTCGCCCTTGCCGATGTCGATCAGCCAGGCGTCATACTCGGCCGCATGGCCCGCCGCCAGCAGCTCTTCCAGGAGGATCGTCACCTTCTGCCCGTTCGGTGTGGCCAGCGAGTAAAGCTGCAACGGATGCTCGCCGATCGGCAGCACCTTGTCATGCGTGGCCCCGGCAATCGGCCGGTTGATCGAGGCGAAGGTGCCGCCCGAGGACTGCTCCCACGTCCAGATGCGGGGCGGGGTCCAGGTGCTGTCGGTCATGGCGTGTCTCCCTGTGCGCGAAGGGCAGGATACGCAGCCCCGCGCCGGGGGCAAGGTCAGATCAGGGCGATCAGCCGCACAGCCTCGGTGCGCGGATCGGCCAAGGCTGCGCGGTCTTCGCCGGGGTAGTGGCGGGCG
>JBATAV010000096.1:0-3281 GCA_049662025.1 Paracoccaceae bacterium
ATGAGGTTCCTGGCCGAAGCCCTCGGCTGATACCTGCCCCGCCCCGTTGACCGCCCGTTACCCGCCGCGACGCGACAGCGCCTTCAGCGCGCCTGCGGGCCACTGGCTGCGGTCCGGCGGATACAGGTGCAGCGTCGGATCGTCCGAAACCCGCCAGTAGGCAAAGGCCTGCTGCCGTGCCGAATCCAGCCATATGCCGGCGAAATCGGTGTCGCAGTCCGCCTTGATGCAGGCGCTGCCGGAATAATCGGCGCCGACCAGCCCGCCGGACCCAAGGCCGCTGATCCGTTCGGCAAAGGCATCCCAATCCGGCCCCAGCCCGGCCTTCAGCGCGTCATAGACCGGCTCCAGCCGCAGCGCCTCGGACGGGTGCTGGTCGGCCAGCGTGCCCAGGGACTCCCAGCCGCGGCCGGCATCGGGGGCAAAGGCGGTCGCCGGGCCCTCGACAAAGCCGCCGTCCGGCGTCCAGATCCAGCTTTCGGTCAGCAGCCCCGGCACCGAGGGGCTGACCCAGGTGATCGCCTGATCGCCAAAGCTTGGCTCCAGATAGCTGCAGGTGTCGATCTGCCCATCCAGCCGCGCCGGCGCGCCCTGGGGCAGGAACAGCACGAAAGGCGCGGCATTGCAGATATTGCCGCCCGCCCCCGCGACGCCCGAGATTACCGCCTGCCCGGCCACCGTGGCGGGCGCATCCGACAGGATCAACCAGTCCTCCAGCATCACCTTGCCGTCCGCGACCAGCCGATAGCCGCCCTCGGCGACCGGGTCCAGGCTGACCCGATGTCCGGCCAGTTGCCAGTTTTCCGCCGCCGCAGCGCCAGCCCACAGCGCCAGCGCGGTGGTCATCGTCCGTCCAAGCCGCTTTGCCCGCATCGTCACGCCATACACTCCTGCCGCCATCGGCTCGGCGCATGATCGCGCAAACGCGCGTCGCCCGCCAGATGCGGAAAGCCCGACCTGGCGGCAGGGCCGAAACGGTTAACAAACCGTTAAGTCTCGCCAACCAAGCCCTTGATTCCATTGAGTCCGACAGCATGTCCCGAGTCGGGACGCCGCCCTAGCCCGCCGCGACCACCGCTCCAACGATTTCATCGACCACCGATTCCAGCAGCCCCTCGTCCTCGCATTCCGCCATGACCCGGATCAAGGGTTCGGTGCCGGACTTGCGGATCAGGATGCGGCCCTTGCCCTTGATGCGGGCGGCACTGGCCTCGATCACCGCCTTGACGGCCAGCGCCTCCAAGGGCTTGGCGCCTTCCGAGAAGCGGACGTTCTTCAGCATCTGCGGCACGGTTTCGAACTGCCGGATCAGGGCGCTGGCCTTGTCGCCGGTCCGCACCATCTCGGCCAGGAACTGCAGGGCCGCGATCAGCCCGTCGCCGGTGGTGGCGTAATCGGTCATCACGATATGGCCCGACTGCTCGCCGCCCAGGTTCCAGCCGCCCTTGCGCATCGCCTCGACCACATAGCGGTCGCCCACCGCCGTGCGCTCCAGCCGCAACCCGCGCGCCTGCAAGAACCGCTCCAGCCCCAGGTTCGACATCACCGTGGCAACCAGGGTGCCGCCCTTCAGCCGGTTGTCGTCGGCCCAACGCGCCGCCAGCAGCGCCATGATCTGATCGCCATCGGCGACCTGGCCGTTTTCGTCCAGGATCATCACCCGGTCGGCATCGCCATCCAGCGCGATCCCCATATGCGCGCCATGCGCCACCACCGCCTCGGCCGCCGTGTCGGTATGGGTGGAGCCGCAACGGTCGTTGATATTGGTGCCATTGGGCGAGACCCCTACCGGGATCACCTCGGCGCCCAGTTCCCACAGCACCTCGGGGGCGGCCTTGTAGGCGGCGCCGTTGGCGCAATCGACCACCACTTTCAGCCCATCCAGCCGCAGGCCGGCCGGAAAGCTGGTCTTGACGAATTCCTGATAGCGCCCGCGCCCGTCGTCGATGCGCTTGGCCCGGCCGATGTTCTCGGCCTGTGCCAGACGGATATCGGCGCCAAGGATCGCCTCGATCTCGGCTTCGGCGGCGTCGGACAGCTTGAAGCCATCGGGGCCGAAGAACTTGATGCCATTGTCCTGATGCGGGTTGTGGCTGGCCGAGATCATCACCCCCAGATCGGCCCGCATCGACCGCGTCAGGAACCCGACCGCAGGCGTCGGCACCGGGCCGACCAGCAAGACGTTCATGCCGGTCGAAGTCAGCCCCGCCGTCAGGGCGTTTTCCAGCATGTAGCCCGAAAGCCGCGTATCCTTGCCGATCACCACGCGGTGCGCGGCACTGCCGTCGCGGCGAAAGAACCGGCCCGCCGCAGCGCCCAGCCGCAGGGCCACCTCGGCCGTCATCGGATAGGCATTGGCCCGCCCGCGCACGCCATCGGTTCCGAACAATTTCCGGGTCATTGCTGCCCTCCTGCAATTGCCTGCCACAGCCGCAAGGCCTGCCGCGTCTCGGCCACGTCATGCACCCTTACCATTTGCACCCCCTGCGCCACCCCCGCAAGAGCCACGGCGACCGAGCCCGGCATTCGCGCCTGCGCCTGAACCGCGCCGCCGATGGTGCCGATGAACCTTTTGCGGCTGGCGCCCAAGAGGATCGGGCAGCCCAGGCCATGCAACAGTGACAGCCCCCGCAACAGCGCGAGGTTGTGGCTTTGCGTCTTGCCAAAGCCGATGCCGGGATCGACCGCGATCCGGTCACGGGCGATGCCGATGGCTTCGGCCGCCGCCACCCGTTCGGCCAGCCAGTCGTAGACATCCAGCAGCACGTCGTCATAGCGCGGATCGTCCTGCATCGTCTCGGGCCGGCCCTGATGGTGCATCAGCACCACCGGCACCCGCCTTGCCGCCAGCAGCGGGCCAAGGTCGTCATCATAGGTCAGCGCGGCCACGTCGTTCACCAGATCGGCGCCGGCGTCCAGCGCCGCCTCGGCGACCACCGCCTTGCGGGTATCGATCGAAATCGGCAGGGTCAGCCCGCCCGCCCGCAGGGCCGCAATCAGCGGCGCGGTACGCGCGATTTCCTCGGCGATCTCGACCGGAGCAGCACCGGGCCGGGTGCTTTCGCCGCCGATATCCAGAATATCGGCCCCGGCGGCCATCGCATGGGCCTGCACCAGTGCCGCCGCGGGCGCAAGGAACTGCCCGCCGTCGGAAAAGCTGTCGGGCGTCACGTTCAGGATGCCCATGATCCGGGGGGCGTCCATCGTCAGCCCGGCAAAGCCTGCGCGCGGGGCGGCAAGGGCCACCAGCGCCGCTCCGGCCTCGGCGGCGGGCACCACTT
>JBATAV010000097.1:0-7948 GCA_049662025.1 Paracoccaceae bacterium
GCTTCAGGGCGGCCCTCGCCAGAGGGCCCGAACCAATGGCGCCTCAATGGCGCGATCGGCGCGCCAGTTCGTCGTGCGGCAGGTCGGGGCTGTGGGCTTGCTCATGCCACCCGACCAACACCTTGGAGCCACGCGGGAAATCCCTGACGATTTGTGCAACAGGGCCGGTGCGAGGCTTGCGAGCATCAGTGTGGATGGCCAGACCAGCCGCCGCGCATGTTGCCGGGCGGTCATGGCCGCGACCCTCCCTTAGCCGCGGCAGGCACCGGTTTATGCTGGTCGGCAACGGCGCAGGACGGACATCGACCCGCATGCGCCCGCGGGATCGTGCCACCGCATCGACGACAGGAAATCCCCACCACGCCGGAAGGTCGCCCAATTGGCGACCGGCACTGCGGACACCGGGTGACGGCGGCGCGGGGAAGGATTTCGGTGCAGTTGGCGCAGAACTTTTGCATTGGCTTCACTCTCAAAGGGCCTGCGCCGACAAACATCGGCACGGGCAGGATGTGGCGTTTGCCCGATGAAAGCGGTCAGCCTGACGTGGGTTACATCATGGCAGGGCGCTTTTCGGGATCAATGCAGGGCAGGTCGGCAAGACCGGCGTCGGTCGGTTTATCGTCAACTCGCCGCGGCCTCAGAGCCGGGTTCCGCTGCAACCCGGATCACTGTCAGCATGCGGCGTTGGTTGTCGCGCGTGTCCCAGTGGAAAGCCGCCCCCTCGGCCAGACCCAGAAGGGCCACGCCGATCGGGGTCATGACCGAAACCCTTCCAAGGGTGATGTCGGCATTTTCGGGATAGACCAAAGTAACCGATCGCTCCTGGCCGGTGCTTTCGTCGCGGTAGGTCACAGAGCTGCCGATTGCCACGACCGTCGCGGGCATTTTGGCCGCTGCCACGATGCGGGCGCGGCCAAGCTCCTCCAAAAGGCGGTCGGCCAAGGCGGGATTTCGCTGCATGGCGCCTTCGGACAGCGCTTCGATATGTGCCAGATCCTCGGCGTTGATAATGATTTCTGGCGCGCGCTTCGCCGAGGATTTGAGGGCTTGGGTCTTCATGGAATGGCCTTTGTTTGCGCTGCGGACAGGATGTGTCGCAGGATTGTGTGTGTCATGGTCGATGCGGAACTTCGGGCGTCAGCTTAGGTGGGATATGCGACATCCAGCACGGTGACGGTGTAAACCGTGCCATCCACACTGGGCAGCGGCGCACGTTGCCCGATCCGCATGCCGATCAGCGTCGCTCCCATCAGCGAAAACACCGGGATCACGCCATTGTCCAAACCCGACCGCGCCCTTTGGGTCAGCAATCCGATCTGCGGCGGCCCATCATCGACCGAGTATGTGACGCGGCAGCCGTCGGTGACCATGTCATTGACCCGCACGGTCGGCACGGGTTCCGCCGTCATGATCTTGTGGTGGAGCACGTGGGCAAGCATGGCCCAACCTGGCGGCCGCGCGCTTTCACACAAATCCAGATGCCGTTGCAGTTGCCGATAGTCATCTGCGGGCAGGATTGCCCACTTGCGGCGCGGAACCCTTGGTCTGGTACTGGTGCCCAAGCCGGATTCATGCGGGGCGGGCTGCCGGGTATCATCGATGCTGATCATGACCTCTCCTCGGACGACAGTGTCGTCTCACGCTCGTTTCAGGACTGTGAGGAGACCCCGGGAAGCAAGGCGGGCGCAGACGCGCCTAGACCGCCCGGGGAAAAGGGCGGTTCAGCAATAGAAAGCGGAAATGATCAGCATGCATCACCATGGGATGAGAGCTAGGCATTCGCGCGGGCTTCGTCAATTGCCGTGGTCCGGGTGCCGGCCAATGTTGCCACTATGTGACCGGAAAGGCCCGAAAACTGGCGGTTTTGCGCCGAAAGGTCGCAGATCTCCGCCGGGTGATTGAAAGCACGCGCCGCAATGGCCATGTTGGGTGCATGACGAACTTCAGCCTTCATACGAGGTTCCTGCCGCGCGCAGGAAATCTGCTGAACCGCCGGTAGCCCCGGGCGGGACCGTGCCTTGTGCCGGCGTCGCGCCTCGGGGCTTTGCCGATCTGTCATAGATCGAACCCAACAGACAGCAGGTGCCCGCGCCGCCAGGATCAGCTTGTGCGCTTGACCGCATCCAGTGATCCGGGCTGTTCGGCCGCCGATGTCGCGATGTCAGCAATTTGTATGAAATGGAGGATGGCATGTCGCTCATTCACTCGCACCAGGGATTTGAACTTTCATCCCGGCGGCACGGCGCGGAACGGCGCCTGGGCCCTTTGCAATGGCTTTTTGGTGGCCTTGTCAGAGGTTGGCAGCGCCGCCGCATGATCCGCGCGCTTGAGGCACTGGATGATCGCCTGCTCAGGGACATCGGGCTTGAGCGTGGAGATATCGAAGATCTGGTCGACTCGTTCGATGACCGAGAGTTGCGGATGGTGCCGCTGTCGCCAACCTTGGGGACGGTCGGGACGGGTCAGCAGTTCTGCGGAAAAGCGGCCTGAGCATGACCTTCGGTGACGGTCGCGCTGCCCCGGCGCGACCAGCCGACCCCAAGAAGAAACCTCTCAATACCGTCTTGTCGAAAGGAGACAGGCCATGATGATATGTGATGCGGACTTCGACGAGCTGTTCCCCTGGACGAGTCCCGTCAAGCGCCCAGCCCCGCCCGCAGAAAAGCCGGTCTGGCAGGGCGCCATCCGACCAGTTCGCGGTAGTGACGACGGGGCCAGCCTCTCGCGCTGGGAGGATGACGGCGGTCGGACCCGCGGTCGTCGCATGGTCGGCTTTCTGGACGGTAGAGGCATTGGCACGATCGACAGGTGGCTCAAGAAGGGAGATTTTGCCGAATTCGATGTCGGCGATTGGCACATGCAACTTACGCCTCCAGAATTGGCGCCGCGCCGACGGCGTTGAAAGGTGGCGGCCCTGTCAGCCGCCACAACCCCAGACGGAAAGGCAGAATTTCCAGGCCGTCTGGTCGAAAAAGGGTATGAAAACCCCCTAAACAGGTGTCGGCACAGGCGGTGTTTGCGTATCGCCTGCCCGCCATTCCGTTGCCATATCCAGCAGTGCCACCACAAAGGCGGCTGTGAACGCCCCCACCAGCGTCAATACAATGCGGGTGAACGCGGCATAGCTTGGGTCTTGGGTCGACAATGCGCCCGCAACAAGGGCCAGCAGAACCGAGAAGGCGTATTGATAGACCATGCTGGGCTGCGGCCCGCGCATCATCTTGCTGCCAAAGAACAGGCCGGACAGAAAGATCAGCGCCAAAATGACGGGCAGATGCTGCGACAGGGTGAACAGCCACAGCACCGGGAGGGTGGCCGCCGCCCCATAGGTTGTGGCGCGGATGCGCTGGAACGCTTCATCCCAGACGCGCGCGCCGGTGGGAAACACGATGACCATGGCCGCGATCATCGCCATCATCATGTCTGACGGCTGCATGACCGAATAAAGCCAAAAGCTGAGGCCCAGCAAAACCGTTGCGCGAATGGCTGCCCCGACCTCGACCCGGCCTGTCGTAGGCATTGGGGTATCCACATGCAATTCGCGCGTGCGGGCGGGCAGCAGGATATAGACCAGCGGCCCGATCACCAGCGCCACCAATGACGCCTGCACAAAGCCATCGCGCATGGTCTCCAGCGTGGCCGTGCCATGCATCCCCATGATCGACATCAGTAGCGCCACGATGATGATCAACATTCCCAAAGGCGCGCCGGTTTTCAGAATCATGCGGAAGGCCAGGAAATAGGCCAGCCAAGCCGCCCCCACATACACAACCGGCATCGGGCGCAACTGATCAAAAAACCAGGTTGCGGCATAGACCATCACGATCATGACGAACGGCGCTGCAATCATTTTGGCCGGGTTGAAGGCGCGGCGCTGTGCCGCGATCAGCCCCAGCGGCAAAGCCGCGATGATCGGCGGCAAGGCCGGGTTCAGGATCGGCACGGCGACATAGGCCAGCATCCCGGTCAGGCCAAGGCGCACCGCATAGAGCGGATCTTCATCGACATCGGGGCGCGGGGTCACATACATCGCGGCGCCCTAATGCAGATAACTGGTGATCGACCTGATCCGTTGCAGCCCGCCTGCAAGCCATGCAATGGGATTGCCCGTGCCGCTTGCATAAACCACCGCATCAACTTTGCCGCCAACACGCACGCGCTTGGGCCATGCCTCCATCCCGCCTGCAAGTTCCACGCGCACAGGTATGGTGCGGGCCGGCTCAAACCACCGGTTGGAGGGCTGGTTGACCACGAGACCGCCCTGCACGCTGCGCCCTGGATTTATGCCCCAGGCGATGCTTTGCACCCGGCCTACAAAGATCTGGCCCGGCACGGCATCAAACAAAAGACCAACCGGATCCCCCGCTTCGACGTCTTGCAGCTGGTTTTCACGCAGATCGACGGTGACCCATGCGGCGTCCGCGTCGATGAAGGTCAGCGCCGGATTGCCCGCACCGACAAACTGTCCTTCCGACAGCAGCACATTGGTCACAACGCCAAAATGCGGTGCCCGCACAGTGGCAGAGGCCAGATCATACTGCGCCCGTTCCAACTGTGCCTGCGCCGCCATGATTGCCGGGTTGTCGGCGCCGCGCGGCCCAAGCTGGGTGCGCGCACTTTCCAGATTGGCCTCGGCGGTGGCAAGGCGGGCTTCGGCGTCAGCCACCTCGCCGCGCGCCGTATCGCCCTGCGCCTTCGCGACAACGCCCCGCATTTCAAGATCGAACGTCCGCTCGGCTTGCCCGCGTGTCGTCTCCAACGCGGTGCGCGCTTGCGTCACGGCCGATTGTGCCGCCAGCAGCGATGCGGCCGAAGCGTCAATGCTTTGGATGGTCGAGGTCAGGTTCGCTTCGGCCTGCGCCACCGCCAGTTGAAACGGGCGGGGGTCCAGCGAAAACAGCGCATCGCCCGCCTGTACCACGGCGTCATCTTCGACCTGCACCTGGGTCACCTCACCCGAGACACGCGGCGCAATCTGCACCACATGGGCCGAAACAATGCCGCGGGATGAGGACGGCGCCATGCGGTCGACCATTGCGTACAGCACAACCATCACCACCAGCACCCCAACCACGATCATGGCGATTTTGGCGGCAGGGTTCTTGGCCGGCGTTTCCATCTCGGGCTCCGGTTCCGGCCTTGGGGCTGGTTCCGGTTCCGGCAGGGGGGCGGCTGTGCTGTCGATATCGCGCACTTCTTGTTCGCTGTTTACGTCCATCATTGGTCATAGCCTCCAGTTTACCGACGCCGCGCCATCCTCGATGATCCATTCCCGCCCGATCAACTGCGGAGCAGCGTCTTGCGCCATCAGGTAATCCGCAACGGCGCGGTAGGCAGGCAGGGATCTCGGATCGCTGGCAGCATTTCCGGCAACCGGATGCGATGCAAAGCTAACAATCACCATCTCGGCGGTTGGGTCCACCCAGACCGTTTGTCCATGCACCCCGCGCGCGGCGAATGCTCCGTGGTCGTCGTGGCTGACCCACCACATGCCGCGATAACTCCACCCCTGCAACTGGTCATATCCGGCCTCTGCGAAGGCATCCTTGTTGCCGCCCTGGCGGATCCGCTCGATCGCGGCTGCCGGAATGACCTGCTCGCCGTTCCATGCGCCGTTGTTCAGGACCAACTGGCCAAAACGGGCCATGTCGCGCAGGGTCGCGTTGAACCCGACGCCCGCAAACGGCGTGCCGATGGAATCGACGGTATAAAACGCCTCACGCTCCGTCCCGATCTTTGACCAGATCCGGTTGGACAGATAGTCGGCCACGGAAACGCCAGTCGTGCGCGCAATCAACCAGCCTGCGGCATCCGAGTTTACCGTCTTGTAGCCAAAGGCTGCACCATGTTCGCCCTTTTTCTGAACGGCCTGCAGGCAATCAAAATAGCTGCGCGGGCCGGTATAACCCTCCGGCTTGGGCAAGGGGCTGCCGGCCTCGGCATAGGTCCAGACCTCGGCGTCAGGGTCCGAATAATCCTCGGAGTAATCCAGCGCCGTCGTCATCTCCAGCACTTGGGCGACGGTGGCAGCGCCAAACGCGCCGGCCTTCAGTTCGGGAATCACGTCGCCAAGGCGGGCCGTCTCATCCAGCTTGCCCTCGGCCACCAGCACTTCGGCCATCAGGCCGGTCAGGCTTTTGGTGACAGACATCGCCCCGTGAAGGCTGCCTGCATCAAGGCATCCATCGTAGCGCTCGTAAACCACGCGGCCCTTGTGCAGGACCATGATCCCGTCGGTATAGTTTGCGCCAAAGGCAGCGTCCCAGGTCATGGGATCGCCCCCGCCAAGCGGCGTGAAGGCCACGCCATCCAGCCCCGCATCAAGGTCAGAAAGCAATGCACTCGGGCCATCGCTGCCGCTGCGCACGGCGACCGAGGGCATCAACTCGCGGAAATGACAGACCGTCCAACGCAGTTCGGGAAACGCGAAATAATCGGGGTCGGCGAAGCGGATCGTCTTGTCGGCGGCGGGTGGAAACCCCTGCATCCAGCCCAGGGTCATCGGGTTCGACGCGGTGGCATCCAGATGCTTGCTGTCCTGTGCCATGGCGGCCCCTCCCAGTGACACGGATGCGGTGATGATCGCTGCCAAAAGTCGGTTCATGATCCTGTCCTCAATCCAGTTCCTGCACGCCGCCGCCTGACACTGTCAGGATCTGGCCGCTGATCCAACGCGCCGCGGGGGAACACAGGATCAAAGCTGCATTTGCCATATCCTGAGGTTCGCCCAGCCGGTTGATCGGCGTGTGCATCAGCATCTTTTTCTCGATTTCATCCGTCAACACCGATTGCAGCGCCGCCGTGCGCGTGACCCCCGGTGCGATACCGTTCACGCGGATACCCATGGGGCCAAGATCAAACGCGATGTTGCGGATCAGATGGTTGGTCGCGGCTTTTGACGCGCCATATGACGCCATCCGGCTGTTCTTGTTCTCGCCCGCCATCGAGGTGATGGCCAGCATCGCGCCACCCCCGGCCTTTTCCATCTCCGGTGCTGCAAGCTGCGCCAGACGCATGAGGGAAAACACCTTCAGATCGAAGGCGCGCCGAAATTCCGCCATCGCATATCAAAGGGTTCTGGCCCACCCCCGCCTGCATTGCTGACCAGCAGTGTCAGCTTGCCGAACCCAGCAACGGTTTGTGCAACGATGGTCGCACCATCATCTTCTTTCGTGACGTCGCAGCTGCGCGCCACAGCCCGTCCGCCTGCATTCGTGATCTCCGCCATTCCGGCTTGGGCCGCCGCCTGATCCAGATCACTGACCATGACCGCAGCACCGGCGCCCGCGAAGGTCAGCGCGATCGCGCGACCGATCCCGGCACCTCCGCAGGTAATCAAGGCCACATCGCCGTTGCGTTGAAAGCTCGATCTATCAAACATGTTCACTTCCTGGCCTGCAGGCCGGGACGGACATTCTGACCCGGAAAAAATCCGGGCGTTCCGGACGAGCAGCCTGCTCAAAGCAGGCCTGGATGTCGATCCGAAACCGCAGCGACGCCATCGCCGAGAACATCCTGGGTTAGAGATACCGCTCCAAATGCCTGAAATCAGGATTACCAGAGGGAATGGGCTTGTTTGAGCCCTAGAGCCTCGTTCCGGGGCGCGGAACGGGCCGCCGCCGGTTCGAGGACCGTGACGCGCGCACCAGCGGTGTCCGCTTTCCACGACTTGGCGTTCTTTCGGGGTGGAATGGCGGCCGCGGCACCGCGTTCGGCCGCTCTCGTGCATGCAAACCTGCCCTGCCCGCGCCTGGAAGGCATGTTTACATGCCGAGAAAGGGGGCCGGGCATGGCTTCCTGGCATTTGCGGGGGTCAGGGGCCCCGTCCGTTGCCCGGCAGGGCATTGTGAAGCAATGTCCCGAGAGGGGGGCAGCAGGTGCAGCGGACCCTGCGCGCCGCGATAGCGGATATGGACCTTCCGGGACTTGCGGCGTCGGCAGGGCGTGC